>JAFGHP010000048.1 GCA_016930055.1 Candidatus Bathyarchaeota archaeon
TAAAAAAAAATTTAATTAATATTTCTTTAAATTCTTTAATTAAAATTTAAAAATTTTTAATCTAACTTATTTAATTTTTAATTTTTCATATGATTTATCATAAATATTTTGAGAGTTCCATTATCTTTAGGTGTTGAAAATGGAAAAAGTGATTGAAAGCGTACCGTCCTCTCTACGTAATGAACTCTCAAAAAAATTAATTGATATTGTATTGGGAACCCAAGATAAAAATGCTATATCAACTGATTTAGCTAAAAAAATAATATATCTTTGGAGACAAGACCAATTGACTAGTCCTGTAGGATTGGAGTCTTTATTTGAAGCTTCATTTAAAGTAGATTCATCATCTACTTTTATGGTTCTTGATCAATTAGGACTAAACAAAGTTTCAATAGCATTCCATAAAATCATAAAGGATTAAATACAAACGTATTTTATATACAAATTTTATTATATTACCGATTGTAATTTAGGTGAAAAAGTGGATGAGTAAACTTGTGGTTAATAGTTATACTCTAATTAGAGTTCTTCCTATAAAAGACAAAGAGGTTTATAATACTATTAAACACTTTTCTGAAGTAAAAGACATCATAATGACTTACGGTGAATATGATTTAGTTATAAGAGTTGAATCGCCATCATTAGATAATTTAGATGAATTCATTTTTAATAAACTTAGAAAAATAGATGGTGTAACTGCTACTACAACCTTGCTTGAAGCTAAACCTAAATTATAGAATCTATAAAATGGAGATGATTTATTGGACTTTCCATCTACAGTTGGGGACGCAATGTCGACTCCTGTAATAATGGTTGATTCATTAAATAATGTAAGAGACTCTGCTATTTTAATGATAGAAAAAGGTGTAGGATCAATTATTGTTGTGGAACAAGGGAAACCAATAGGTATTGTAACTAAGAGTGATATTATTAAAAGAGTGGTTTCACTTTGTTTGAATCCTTGTGAAACATATATTAAAGATATTATGACGCAAGAAGTTATAACAATTAAAAAAGAAACAGGCTTATTATCAGCTATGAGAAAGATGAGAGAACTAAAAATTTCTCAATTGTTGGTTACAGAAGATGACGGATTAATCGGTGTCATTTCAGAGAGAGATTTACTAAGAGCTGTTTCATATGCTTCATTGGCTGCTTTTACCCCATTAATGAAGAGTTAAAAAAAAATTATTTTTAAAAAATTATTCAAAATCATTTATACATTAAAATATGATAAAAATCATCAAAAGATCTGGAAAATTTATTAGGGAACAACTTCTTCTATACTTGAACCGCTGTGATGAAGAAAGTTACCATTATTACTCCCCCTGAATATGAACCTCAAATTGTTCAAGCTATAGGAAGTGTAGGAGTTACTCAATTTAAATTAGTTACGGGATCCGAGTATGAAGCTTTGAAAGGAACAGAAAAGCAACAATTTGATTGGAGCAATTTGTATTCTAAAATACATTCTCGACTTAATGAACTCGACAAAATGGGAAAATTTGAAATTAAACCTTTAAAGCCAGATGTGGAAGAATTAAAACTATTTACTAAAGATCCAAATAAAATAGTGGATGAATTACTAGATAACTTAAACCATTTAATGATTAGAGTAAATGAAAAAAATGAAGAAAAATTCATAGCGGGAAATAAAATTGTTCAAGAACTCCAATCAAAAATCACTGAGAAAAACAAAGAATATGAGGATTTAAGAACAAAAAAGGAAGAAATTCAAGTTAAATTAGAGTCAGTTCAAGCTCTTGAACCTGAAGAACTCAAAAAATGTTTTGCAGTTGGAGTTGTTAAAAAAGACATCATACCACAAATAGAAGATTATTTAAAAAGATACCCCGATACTTTTACAAAAGCAATAAAATTTACAGAAGATGAATTTTTCTTATTCGTATTTAGCTCTGAAGAACGCCGTGAATGGGTAGAAGCTCTATTCATGGTCTATAATGTAAGAGATATTTTTGATGTACTTGACCCAAAAGACATTCTTCTAGTGTTGGATTCAACTAAAAGACAAGACGCTATTAAAAAGTATAGAGATGAACTTAAGAGACTTGAAGGCGTAATAACGGGAGAAGGCGAAGGAAAAACAATTTTAGTAGAATATAATAAAGCAATTGAAAATATTAAAGCAGAATATGATGTTAAAATTAAGGAAAATGAAGAAAAATACGTAAAAGAAATAGCTAAAATTAAACAAGATCAAATTGATAAACTTGGGAAAATTTCTTATTATGATCAACTTTTATCTAGTTATGCTAATAATAATGTTAAAACACTCAGAGGAAATGTGATTAGTGTTATTCAAGGGTACACTCCCGAAGTTAAAATGCCTGAACTTATGAATGCAATTGAAGAAGTTGAGAAAAATGTTGGACAAAAATTTTTCATAGAAGTTGAAACCCCAAGTAAAAATGACAAAGTTCCTTCAACACCTTTGTACTTTAAACCTTCATTCTTACAACCTTTATGGACTTTAACAAGTTTACGTGGCTGGCCAGCTTTTAATGAACTTAATCCAGGCTATATTAGTGTATTTATATTCTGTCTTCAATTTGGGTTAATGTTTGGAGATATTGGCCAAGGATTAGTAATTTTGTTAATTGGTTTAGTTCTTTCGAGAAAATACAAAAGTGGAATGATGTCAAAATTAGGAACTCTTTTCTTACCGATGGGAATCACAGCAATAATTTTTGGGATTTTATATGATTCATTTTTCTTAAATGAAGGACTTTTATTCCATCATCATTCAATACTTCCAAATCCAATTAAGAACCCGTTAGGATTAATGGAATTAGTTTTTACTTTAGCTGCAATTGAGGTAATATTTGGAATAGTTCTAAGCATGATTAATCAGATTAAAAAGAAAAATTGGGCAGGATTAATAGGTGAACATGGGCTTGGAATGGCATTATATGTTTATGCGATTTATGCAGCAGTTGGACCAGGATTTACACCACAAATTGGTAGCACAACAATTAACTTCATGTTAGCAGGTTTAGGATTAAGTTTTGTTGAGCCAATAATTCATGGAGTAATATCCGGTCACGGATTCGGAATAGAGAGTATAGGTGAAGGCTTTGGTGGAATGCTTATGACTTTTGTTGAAGGATTAGCAAATCTTTTCAGTTTCCTTAGGATAGCTGCATTTGCTTTAGCTCATGCAAGTTTAGCTGAAGCAGCTATAACATTAGGAGATGCATTAGGTCAACCAATTTTAGGCTTATTAGTAATGAATCTTTTAGCATTAAGTTTTGAATTAGTGTCAAGTAGTGTACAATCCTTAAGATTACTATACTATGAATTCATGGGTAAATTCTTTACTGGTGGAGGAGAATCGTTCAGACCTTTCACAATCCGAAAAAGAGTATAAATTTTTTTAAATTTCTTAGGAATATTTTTTACATTCTACCATGTATTTCATTAAATCTTCTGAAGAAATTCCTTGTGCTTTACCCCATCCAATGCCAACTAAGTTATCTTTCTCAATTTCACTGTATATCAGATAAGCCATTATTGCATTAAAACCAAATTCGTTAACAGCTAAAGCATTTGATACTATTTTACATTTATAGTGCCTTAAACCTGTTCTTATTAACGCAACATCTCCAGAATAGATCAAAGAAAGTACTTTAGAATAATGTTCATCCAACGATTCGATCACTTTTTTAAGATTCTCTGACTCAATTACTTCTCTCAATTTTTCAATTGATAGGTTATATGTCGCTGGAAATACTTCTTCGAGATTCAAATCAATTTTCTCTTCTTGGCTCTGTTTAACTGCGAATAAGAAGTTTTCAATATCGGTTTCATATTCCACTATTTTATAGATAATTCTTCTATCTCGCTCAGGTAAATTTTGGACATTCCTGAAAATTGTCTTGGCGTATATGTGGTTAAGAGCCAATTCTATTGGCCAGATTGCGTTGTATTGATTAAATAATTTTTTTTGCTTATTTACATCTGAATAAGTTGTATCCTTCAAATGTTCAAGTATCTCATCTATATCTACTGAATTTACGAGCTTCTCATAATTTGGAATTAAATATGGATTTATGGGTATTAAAGTATAAAATATTTCATCTGGTTTTTGACCACTAAACTTTCCTCTAATTATTCTTTTCAGATTTAGAGTTTCAAATCTAAGATAATAATAAGATTTTAAAAAATCTCCAATTTTTTGAGGTGTAAGATCAATAATTTTTAGAACACGTTCAACAAATTTTTCGTAAAATACTTTTTCTAGTGTTATAGCTACAGTGCCAGCATCATTTATTTCTATTCTACCATAAGGAGTTTTAGAAAGTTGTTCTAAAAACTCTTCAACGTTTTTTGAATCAGCTAAATCATTGATCTGTTGAATAGTTAATAAATTAGAAATTAAAGCATGGCTCCTAATTACAACATAATCAAGACCCAGATTCATTCTCTTCGAGATGCCCGTTCACCTCCAATCCGTTTCATTCTAACAAGTTCCTCAAGACTTTCCTCATCAAGTTTACTTTCAATAAATTTAATAATTTGATTATAGGAAGGGATAACAGTATTTTCGAGGGCGTTAACTTTACGGTTAGTTTTACCCAATTCATCGGCTATACGTTCAGCTCTTGCTTCAAATTCAGCTAATTGAATCAATTCTTCTAGGATTTCATAGATTTTTTTAGAAGCATTTGAAAGAGTAATATCTAGTTCAGAAGTAATTTTAGGTTTTGAAACAATTTTTACATATGGATAACGTACACCCATAACACTCAAAGGTAAAATCTCGAGTTGTAGAGCACTTTGAACAGATCTAGCTTGGCTTTCAACTTCTATAGGTCCAAGAGAAATATATGCTGCAGTTAAAGCATCGTAAGCTTCTTTAAGATTTTTGAGAAGTAACCCTCTTCGACCTTTAAGAATATCAATTGATGCACTTAGTTCTTTTGCCAGATGATCTCTTTTTAATTTAAGGAATTCGCAACCTTTCTCAATGAAACCTATTCGTCTCTTCATCTCCATCAAATAACCCTTAGTGGGTCGAACTCCGCTCATCGAAGACAAGGTTATCTTTCTCTTTTATTAGTTGGGTGGAACTCCTGAATATAGGATTCTCTTATTCTGATTAAATCTTCTTTCGGTAGAATTGCTAACAACGCCCACGCAAGACTGAGGGTTTGTTCAATACTACGATTTTCGTAGGGTCCCTGATTGACAAATCTTTGTTCGAATTGATCAGCAAACTCCAACCAAGTTCTTTCTCTATCACTTAAACCTACTACTCCAACAATCCTTACTAATCCTCTTGCACGGGTTCCTTCCGCATAAGCCATATAAAGCTGGTTTGAGACATCGCTATGGTCTTTCCTTGTAGTTTTTTCTCCTATACCATCCTTCATTAATCTAGAAAGGCTAGGTAAAACATTCATTGGTGGATATATTCCTCTTAGAGAAAGCTCTCTTTGAAGAATCAATTGACCTTCAGTGATATAACCCGTTAGATCAGGGACTGGATGAGTAATATCCCCTGCAGGCATTGATAAAATAGGCATTAAAGTGACAGAACCTTTTTTATCTTTAATTCTACCCGCACGTTCATAAATTGTAGCTAAATCACTGTAAAGGTATCCAGGGTATCCTTTACGAGTAGGAATTTCTTCTCTAGCAATACTTATACTACGTAAGGCTTCAGCATAATTTGTCATATCGGTTAAAATGACTAGGACATGCATTCCTAGATCAAATGCCAAGTACTCTGCGATAGTTTCTGCAATTCTAGGAGTAACAATTCTTTCAATTGGGGGATCATCTGCTAGATTAAGAATCATTACAGTTTTTCCAAGAGCTCCTGTTTTTTCGAATTCGTCTCTGAAAAAGTCTGCTTCTTCGTTTTTTATACCCATTGCAGCAAAAACGATGGCGAACTCCTCTTCTTTACCTGGAATTGTTGCTTGCCTAGCTATTTGAGCTGCAAGTTGATTATGAGGTAAACCGGATTCGCTGAATATTGGAAGTTTTTGTCCTCTGACAAGACTATTCATTCCATCAATACTGGAAATACCAGTTTGAATGAATTCGCTTGGCACATCACGTGCTGCGGGATTGATTGTTCCACCATTAACATCTCTTAAATCTGTACTTAATGGTAAAGGCATGTCGTCAAGTGGTTGGAAACTTCCACTGAAAACTCTGCCAATTAACTCTTCAGATACAGGGATTCTTAATACATCGCCTGTAAACCTGATTTCTACATCTAAGTCTAGACCACTTGTATCGCCAAAACATTGTACTATTGCCCATTCTTTAGAAACGTCTAGTACTGACCCAGTTACTTCTTCTCCTGTAGGTCTTTTTATTTTTACGACTTCATCATAAGAAACTTCTCTAACATTTTCTATAATAAGGATTGGTCCTTTAATTTCGCTAGTTGTTTTATAGACAAGACCTGCTTCTATTGAGCCCATTTTTACTTCACCTCATACTCCTTAGCTAATTCATCTGTTTCGTACTGGATTTCAAGTCTGGCACTATTTATTGGTTCAACTCCTCTATTTTCTTTAAGCCTCATCAACGTTTTTACAATTTTTAATTCTCTTACTTTTTCAATTGGTATTCCTTTTCTAATTAATGGGTTAACAGTATTATAAAATTCAATCATTATTTTCAAGAGTTTAGCTTGTTTTTCAGCTTCACAATAGGTATCAACTTCGTGGAAAGAATTTTGCACTAAGAATCCTTCTCTAAACATCTCTGCCATTAATAATACAAGTCTTTGTTCATCAGGTAAAGCTTTCTCACCAATTATTCGTGCAGTCTCTTCAATTTGGGAAGCTTCCTCTAATAGACTAAGTGCTTTAGCTCTCATTTCTTCCCATTCTCGATCTTGAGCAGACCACCATTCAGAAGCAACCCCCATATATCTAGTGAAACTTCTAAGCCAGTTTATCGCTGGGAAGTGCCGTCTGTAAGCTAGTTCACTATCCAAAGCCCAGAAAGTTCCAATAAATCTTAGGGTATTGGTTGTTACAGGTTCACTGAAGTCACTACCAGGGGGAGAGACTGCTCCTATTAAGGTTAAACTACCGAGTCTTTCATCAGTTCCTAAAGTTTGAACTCGTCCTGCTCTCTCATATATCTCTGCAATCCTGTCAGCCAGGTAAGCAGGGAATCCAGCTTCAGCAGGTATCTCTTCAAGTCGACCTGAGATGTCTCTTAATGCTTCTGCCCATCTAGATGTTGAATCTGCTAAAACTACAACATCGTATCCCATGTCTCTATAATATTCTCCGAGGGTTATACCCATGTAAATACTAGCTTCTCTAGCACTTACAGGCATGTTACTGACATTAGCTACAATAATAGTTCTTTCAATTAATTTTCTACCACTACGAGGGTCACTAATTTCTGGGAAATGTGCAACAACATCAGCCATTTCGTTTCCTCGTTCACCACAACCAACCAGAATTATTATGTCAGCATCAGCCCATTTACTAATTTGTTGAAGGGTTACAGTCTTCCCTGTACCAAATCCTCCTGGAATAGCTGCAGCACCACCTTTAGCGACTGGAAAGAAGGTATCAACAACTCTTTGACCAGTCATAAGAGGTTGATTAAGTGGAAGTCTTTCTCTTATAGGTCTGGGTCGTCTAACTGCCCATCTTTGCATTAAAGTTAGATTGATTATTCCTGAATCAGTTTCAAGTTCGCCTATTATTTCAGTGACTGAATATTCTCCAGAATTTATTGATTTAATTACACCTGATTGCCCGGGAGGAATCATTATACGATGTTCAAATGAAGCAGTCTCTTGAATAGTCCCAATAATATCTCCACCAGAAACCCGATCACCTACATTAACTTTTGCTTCAAAAATCCATTTTTTATCTCTATTTAGTGGACTAATATTAGTACCTCTTGAAACAAAAGGTCCCGTTAGTTCCCATAAATCTGTTTCGGACCTCTCAATTCCATCTACTATGGCACCCATTAATCCAGGACCTAATTCAGCCATTAAAGGCATTCCAGTATCTAATACAGGTTCTCCTGGTTTTAGTCCACTAGTGGCTTCATAACATTGAATATATGCTATTTCATTGCTAAGACGGACTATTTCACCCATTAATTTAAGATTTCCAACTTCAATAAGATCACCCATCTTAGGTTCTCCTTCAAATTGGGAGACTACTAATGAACCGTTTATTCTCTCAATTTTTCCTACTAGAGACATCTAAATCACCCCCAAAATTTCAGCGATTTTTGCATTCATTGTTTTTTTGACTTTTTCAAGTCTACCATCAAGAGTATTATAATAGATTTTATTTCCTGCAGAATTTTTAATTATAACGCCACCTAATACATTGATTGGATTCTTATCTAGTTTTAATGTCTTTTTTTCAAGGTTTTTTTCTATTTTTTTAATGTTTTTCTTAAGAAGCTCTAAATCTTTTTTATTTGCGGATATAATGAAATCTTCATCTTCTATTGCATTTACTCCTTCAATTATTAAATTATTTAATATTTTTTGATAATCATATTCATCTGATTTACTATCAACAATAATCTTTATTTTATCTTCAACTTTTTTATAAAGATCATTTAAAATATTTTCACGAACTTGCATCAATTCTTTTCTATTTTCAAGTTCAGTTTGTCCAATTATTCTATCCCTAACTGTTTTTAATTCTGATGACATTAGTAGTAATATTTGTTTATCTGTATCAGAGGTAATTTTTGAAGATTCTAATTCAGCAGATTTTAATATTTCTTGAGTTTTCTTTTTTGCATCTTCCATAATTTTTTTTCTTTTTTCAACAGTCTTTTCAATAAGATCAATTTCAAGGGTAGACGTACTACTCATTTAACATCGTCTCCTTTAAAATAAAACTTATAGTTACATCATGTTTTTCTGAAGATATGTTTTTTAATTCTTCAATTTTCTTTTTATATTCAAGTGTAATTTTTTCAGCGTCCTTTTTTGCTTTTTTCTCTTCAGCAATAATTAAGTCATCGATGCCTAAACCTTTTTGAGCTCTATTCCTTCTATATTCAGCATCTGATTTAGCTGAATTAACCATCTCTTCAGCTTTTTTCCTAGCTTCTGAAATTTCTTTCTGAGCCTCAAATTCTGCTTCATCAAGCATCTTCTGGAGGCGACCCCCAATTGATAATATTTTATCCATACTCATTTTTATAGCTCCAGTTTTGTACCAATTGCGAGTGAGACAACTGCCTGGAGTTCTTCCATCCTCATCCCTGTTTCCATAGTAAAATCAGGTATTAAAGCGAATAAGGGAGTTATCTCTCCTTTCTTCATAATATCTTCTCTTAAAGAGAGAGTATTTGAAGCAAATCGTTCAGGTATTAGTATGAGGTTAAATTTACCTTCATCGATTATTTTTTGTAATATTTCTGCAGCAATCTTTCCACTGCTTGCATCGTAACCTTTAGCACCTATTAACTCGAATGCGGTGATGAATGAAGGTGGACCTATGACAGCTACACTCATTTCTTATGAGATGAACCCATACCACATTAAAAAACTTATTACATAATATTCAAATTTGAAAGTGTATTTGACAATTTTTAAGAGGTATAATATTAAAAATTCCTACTCTTTATAGAATATTAAAATAAATTTAAAATTTATTAAACTAATGGAAAATGTGTTCAATGAAAATTTCTATCGGGTCAGTGATATAAGCAGGCCAAATACCTAATGCTATAGATAATGCACCTAAACTAATTAATGCTATAGCCATATAAGTCGGTAAATTATTTATGCTCTTTAAATCCAGATTTAATTTTCCATAGAAAACTCGCCAAATTGTTCTAAATTCATAACCCAATGTAATTAAAGTTGCTAAACTGCCTGCTAAAATAGCTATAATTAGTTCAAGACTTGTTGAATCAAATCCCCTTATAAAAGCTCCACTCAACAAAATAAACTTCGATTTGAATCCAACAGCTGGAGGAACCCCTCCTATTGTTAAAAATCCTGCTAATGTTGCTAGAATGACTATTGGCAGTTTTTCTGCTAGACCACCCATTTTATTCATATCTCGAGTATTTGTTGAATATTCGAGTGAACCAGATACAAGGAAAAGTAAAGCAATAGCTATACCGTGACTGATACTATATGAAATTGACCCAAGAACACCATAAGATACAAAAGTGAATACACCAAGAACACAATAATTCATTTGACTCATACTTAGATATGCTACCAATCTTTTAGTATCTTTTTGATACAACGCCATAATACCTGCATATAAAATGGTTAATAGAGCCCATAGCATTAACCATCCACTTACATCGTATAGAACCTCATTGAAGTATGGAATAATTCTAGCTAAAGAATATGTACTTAACATAACTGATGTTGCTCCTAAAATTGCACTTACTGGAGCAGGTGACTCTGCATATGTATCAGGCATCCAACCATGCAATCCTAATGCACCAATCTTGACAAATATACCAAAAACAATTGCTAAACCAAACCAGAAAGCGTTCGCATTAGTTGAAATATGTGCAAGGTCTGCGATATTAAAACTACCAATAATTGTGGATGACCCTAAAATTCCCACTAATAATATTGCACCACCAAATTGAGTCCAAAGGAAATATAATAAAGAGTTTCGTTTCCGATCTCCATAACCATAAAGCAGAACTAATAACCATGAAAAAACAAGCGCCATCTCATAAAATAGATAGAATTCTATGAGATTAGTGGCTAACATTGATGCTGCTACACTTGTTGCGTAAAGTAGGAAAAATGTGTAAAACTTGGCATATTGATCATTATTGTTTTCGATATCACCAGCATTTAGTCTTCTCTCTAGATAGGAAGTGCTGAATAAAACCGTGAAAGCAAAAACAAATAGATATGTAAATACCATTGGTACACTTAACCCATCTGCTAGTAAACCAAAATTTAGATTAATAATTGAGGTAACCCAATTATATTCTTCATATAAAACTTCGTGTTGCATATTAGGGATTAACACAGCGAATAAAGCTGTTATACATAAGAATATACTGAAAACTACCCAACTTACTTTTTTACCCAAACTTTTACCAAGTAAGTAAACTATTGGAGATAACATGAAGGGTATCAAGACGACCAATAAAAGTAAATTATTCACCATCATCATCACCTCATCCAAACATTGATGCTATCAAACTAATTAGTGGGTCCAAAATTTGCGTGGGATAAATTCCTAAAACTATTGAAAATAAGCATAATACCATCATTGGAACTGTCATCATTGGAGAAGCTTCTTTTACATTTTCTAGATGAGTAGGTAAAGGACCATAAAATATACGTCTCATTGTCCAAAATGTGTAACCTACTGTAAGAATTGTTGATAAAATTGCTATCACCGCTAGAATAAACTCAGTTGATATCTCATGAATTCCTGGACCAAAAGCTCCTAAGAAAATTAAGAATTTAGATACGAATCCTAATGTTGGGGGTATACCAGAGATATTCATTGCACCAATTATGAAAGATAATGCAGTTATTGGCATTTTTGCAGCTAACCCTCCTAATTGTCGAATATCTCGGATGCCTGTTTGATGCATAATTGCACCAACACTTAGGAAAAGTATAGCCTTCCCTAAACCATGACTAACATAATGCATTATACCTCCACTTACACCAAGAGTAGTTGCACTAGCAATTCCTACAAATATATAACCCATTTGGCTCATGCTTGAATATGCTAAAAGCCTCTTGATATCAGTCTGAGATAAAACCATTAAACCACCATAAAGCATTGTAATTAATCCCCAACTTAGGGTAAATATGTAATTAGCATTCAACACACCTTCGATGGGAAGTAACATTCTAACTATGCTATATGCTGCTAAACCAATCATTGCAGGACTAAGTAACGCGCTAATTGGTGTGGGTGCTTCAGCGTGTGCAAAAGGAAGCCATATATGTAAACCAAATAAAGCCATTTTGACACACAACCCAACTAGCATAGATATAACAATGAAACCAACCCAAGGAGTTCCAATTAGATTTACTAATGATGAAATTTCAAAAGACCCAGTAAAAGCATAAGCTGAAAATACACCCGTAACAAAAATTACTGCACCAACAATTGACCATAAAAGATACATCAAAGCAATTTTTTCGCGTTCACCTGATCCATATGAATTTATCAAAGCCCATGAAGGAATAATCATCATCTCAAAAAACAAGTAGAATTGGAATAGATTAGTTGATAGAGCCACCCCCATCATACTAGCAACATACCATAAATATAGTGCATAATATGTTGCATGCGCTTTGTTATTGTCTGAATGATATTGTTCATGAATACTATGTGACATGTAAGTTTGTGAATAAACTACAATGACAGCACCTAACATAGATACAGTTAATGCTATTGGTAAACTAAGACTATCCGCATATAATCCAAATCTTATTCCAGGTAACCAGTAAAAATATTCTCCAACAGGATTATTTGTAATCCCACCTATTAAGCTAATTAAGTAAAAAGTACTGTACAATAAAGGAATTAGAGCTACCCAACTTACACGTTTTCCAAGTTGTCTTCCTAAGAAATAGACTATTGGTATGAAGATTATTGGAAGTAATACAGCTAACCATAATGACCCATACATTTTACAAACCTCCGAAATAAATCATCCAGATCATCATCGCAGCAAATAGAATCATGATATAAACTATATTTATGCTTAGAAGACCAGTCTGGGTTTTTCTGAAATTCTGATATACAGATAATATTAATTTTGGAAAACTTGTGTTAATTTTACCAAAAATTATTCCTTCTTCAATATTTGAATACGTTACTTTACTAATTTTCTGAGACATTCCGGCAACATAATCACTTATTGGTATCATAATTTTAACCTCAAAAAGATCGAATATAACTTTCCCTAAAGCTAGAATTCCCTGTACAAAAATTAAATAATACAAATCATTTAAGAACCACCTATTCCAAAGGAAAGAGTGAATTGGTTTTAATATTTTATTTTTAGTTACAAATTCCCATGAATTAATTTTTCTAGTCCAGTAGAAGAGCCAACCAATTATTCCACCAACCAGTATTATTGTTGCAGAACTAGCATAAGCCAAAAGTTTAGTAGTTCCCTCTACATGGGTTGGATGTAATTCGACATGCAGGTTTTCAAGAGTTACATCAATTTGATGTTCTATAAAAATCTCAGGATTTAAACTGGGTATAGCTTGCCCAACCAAACCAAGCAAACTAACTCCTGACATTACAATTACAAGAATAGCTATTGGTATCCACATCGTTTTAGATGCTTCATGGACATGGTGCCCATGATGTTCTAAGTCTTTGATGAATTTACTTTTATCTCCATAGAAAACCATCCAGATATAACGAATACTATATATTAGTGTCAAAGCTGCGCTAATAGCTGCCACAAGATATAGTACCATAGCTAAAGGTGTTCCAACTATTAGTCCTGCTATAAAAATGGAGTCCTTACTCCAGAAACCACTAAAAGGAGGTATACCAGCTAAACTCAATGTCGATAACAACATCAAGATTTTTGTGATTGGCATATATTTACCAAGACCTCCCATATTACTCATGTATATTGTTTCTACAGAATGTATAACTGAACCAGCACAAAGGAACAACGCTGCCTTAAATAATGCGTGACTAACTAAATGGAAAATCCCAGATGTCAAACCTGCAACAAAAGCGCCCTCACTTAATCCAGATAATCCAAGACCCAACATCATATACCCAATCTGACTTACTGTTGAATATGCAAGTACTTTCTTAAGTTCTAAAGCCACTAGAGCTTGAGAAGCAGCCAAGAATGCTGTAAATGCGCCTATACAAGCTATCGCAATGAAGTATACTTGTGCTTCAGGTAAATGTAAATTCCATGTTCCAATGTAAAATATTGGACTCATTCTGGCTACAAGATAGACACCAGCTTTAACCATAGTTGCAGCATGAATTAAAGCAGAAACACTTGTGGGACCAGCCATTGCTTCAGGTAACCATTCATGAAGGGGAAATTGAGCCGATTTTCCTATTGGGCCACCTAAAAGAAATATTGCCATGATTGAAATTAATCCAGGAACAGCTGCCATATGTGATAACCATTCCTCAGAATGTTTAATCAACTCAGCATAATTGAAGGTTCCAGCATATTGATACAAAATAAAAATTGAAGCTAGAATAAATACGTCACCAATTCCAGTTACAACAAACGCTTTCATTCCAGCATGACTTGGAGGATACATCTTCGTTGGGGGAGGCCCACCAAGCCATCTTTCTTTAGCATCTCTATAATAATACCCAATTAAACCATAGCTACATAGCCCTACTCCTTCCCATCCAATAAGAGTCATAACGAGATTATCTGCTAAAACTAGTAAAAGCATACTTCCTATAAAATATAGGAAAAGGAACCAATACCTATCCATATGTGGATCTCCATGCATGTAGGAGGTTGAATATACAATTATTAGAAAGCTTATGAAAGCTACTACATTACATATTAGGATGCTTAAAGGATCAACTAAGACACCGAATTCAAGAGGTGTACCGTTTGGTAAAGTCATCCAAGTTATTAATTTAATATCGCCTAGAGCATGCTCTGCGTTTAAGTATGGTATCATTGAGATACAGGATACTAATGCTAAAAATGCAAAAAATACTGCACCATAATCTCTTAGTTTATGATTGATTTTACCTAAAATAGGCATCATAATTGCACCAAGAATTGGAATTATCCAAGCAAGCCATGGTCCAGGGTGTTCTAATATTATTTCAATTGGATTCATCAGAATATCACTCCTATATAATTGCTAAGGCCCTCAATAAGGGTTTTAGATGCTTTTGAAGCGTAATCTATACTAATTTCTGGGAAAATTCCTAAAACCAGAATTAAAAATGACATTAATAGAGGCACAATAATCATAAGAAGAGGAGCTTCTTTAATTTCAGAGCCTTCAACAGTTTTTCCACTTAACAAAGTAATAATCACTCTAAGATAATAGGCCATACTAAACGTTGCATTCAAAACACCCAGTAAGGTAAGTATCGGAAGACCAGAATAGAGGGGGGAACTCAATAAAATGAATTTACTAATGAATCCACTTGTCCCAGGGACACCACCAAGTCCTAATAATGCAATTGAAATTGATATTGTAGTATATGGCATCATTCTACCTACACCACTTAATTTATTTATGTCCCTTAGACCAGTTTGATGTATAATGTTTCCTGCAGCTAGGAAAGCTACTCCTTTCATAAGTAAATGATTGAAAATGTGCAAGAAAGTTCCGAGTAAACCATATTCTAATCCTGTTGAAACACCTATTAACATATACCCAATTTGAGCAATACTTGAATATGCTAACATTCTTTTTAAATCATCTTGACGTAGAGCCATTATATTCCCTACCGTCATTGTGATTATTGCTAAAAAAGCAAAAGGCATCATAAATAAACTCGAATCAAAAAATAGATAGAGAACACGAATTAGTCCAAATAAACCAATCTCAATTAAGATACCACTTAGCATTGCACTAATGGGGCTAGGAGCTTCTGGGTGAGCATCAGGTAACCATGTATGCATTGGTACAATCGCTGATTTTACACCAAACCCGACAGTAAATACAATTAGAATCAATCCAATCCAGTAACTAAAGGGTTGATTTTTAAGAACAAGTGAAATTTGTGCAAAATTTACTGTTCCTGCCATTCCATATACTAAGCCTATTCCAAATAGTAGGAGAGTTGATCCCACTGCACCCATAACCATGTATTTGAACCCCGCTTCTATTGGTCCCCAACTTTCTTTCCTAAATGCAACTAGAACATAACTAGCTATTCCCATTAATTCCCAAAATCCAAAGAAAGTAAGGAAGTCTCCTGCAAAAGCAACACCAACCATCCCAATCACTAAGCTATTTAACAGAGTATAATATTCCGTTTTACGGGTATCATGAGACATGTAACTGACAGAGTATATTGTAGCTAATAATCCAAGAAAAGTTGCTGAAAAAGCCATAAAAACTCCAAGCATATCTATCTCAAAACAAGCACCTAAAGGTGGGTATCCACCTAAAGTGAATAATATTATTTTAGTCGAACTATTTTGAACCAGATTATAAATTAAATATATAGAATAAACATTGAAAACACTTAAAAGAATAGCAACACTTTCCCTCAGGTTATTTATGTTGAAGCGTTCCGATAATAAACCAGCTAAAACAACAATAAAAGGACTAAATAAAAATAACATTTCTATTGACATTACCATTTCAGCCTCCTTAATTTTTCAACATCAACGGACTTGAAGTGTTTGAAAGCGTTAACTACAAGGGCTAAACCAACTGCAAGAATACACCCACCTAAAATAATTGAAAGGAAACTAAGACTTTGACCTAAAGGATCAACTACACCTAATGAAAGTCTATAAGAGGAAAAATAAACTAATACTAAATTACCTGCATTCAAAATCATTTCAATTCCTAGAAGAATTCTAATCATATTTTTATGTGTTACACAATATAATCCAATACAAACAAGTGCAAAAGCAGTTCCTAAGAATGCTAAATCATTTGGCATCTATTCTTTAACCTCCCGAAGTAAAGCTAAACAACTTATTGCAGTTGCGAAAAGAACGATAGTCTGGAATATTAAGTCTAAACTTCTGTAATCCCATAAAAAGCCAGCCATTTCAGTCCCTGGATCTTCATATGCGAGGATTATGTTTCCCCGTGGATCATTATTATAATATGTTGAATGGGGGAAAGGACTGCTGTTTAGAAGAAAAATGAATGAGATAAAGAGAAGAATACTGGTTATTATGCCAACATACTTCAGGTTTAAGAAATCATCACTCATTACCTTCACTCCTAATATACATAATAACAGAAACAAACAAAACCACTACGGCTCCTCCATAAATCAGTAATTGAAAAAGACCTACATATGGGGCATACAAAGTCCAATATAAAACCCCTAAACAAACAGCCATACCCCCAAGGCTAAGAGAAGCATAAAGTAAATTACGTAATCCAGTTGCCCCAAGAGCAAAAGCAATTGTTGCTGCCAAAAGGACAATTTGCAGAAGTTCTGACGCCACTACAGATTCACCTTTACAATTGATTCCTAAAATAATGAACTACATCTATAAAAGGTTCGCTTCTATGAAGGCATTTTTTGATAAATAATAGATACTTAAAATGTATTATTTAATACATCAATATAAATATTTAAAGAAAAAAATAATTAAATAAAAATAAATCAATCATCTCATTACAGGACTTGTTTTTATTTAAAATATTTATAAATTTA
>JAFGHP010000049.1 GCA_016930055.1 Candidatus Bathyarchaeota archaeon
TAAAAAATTTAGTGTTTAAGAAGTTTTTTAATTTTTTCTACAATATAATATTCTTCATTTTCTAAAAGGTATTGAGGATTTAATAATAGCAAACCTTTAACTTCATCAGTTAAGAAAAATGGTTCATATAATGAAGCTATACTTGGTTCATCTTCTCTTAACTTAGTAGATAGAGTTTTTCCAGAGATCCCAGCAATATTTTCATCTATTTTTAAATAACATAAAGGTGTCATAGGTTCTCCATCTTCAACAACTCTTTGAAAAACTATACCTGTTTTAATGCCAGGTATTTCTTTAATTTTGTTACTCATCCATTCTGCTTTATTCATCCATTCCTGAAATACTTTTTTTTCATCGTGTTCTAAATAGATTTTAATTGCTGCAATTAATCCAATAATTGTTTCGCGACTCATTTTTGCTGCTCTTCCTACACCATTAAAAGGATATGATTGTAAATGAGCTAATTTAATTAGATCGGATCTACCTGCTAGTATTCCAGAATTGTTAGGTCCAGCAATGTGTTTTCCGCCACTATAGACAACTAAATCAGCTCCCTGAGAAATATAATATCTTAATTTTCTTTTTGGGGGTAACTCTGCAGCTGCATCAATAAGTACTGGTAAATTGTTTTTATGAGCAATTTTAATAACTTTTTCTAAAGGTAAACTTCCTTTAAGATTTCTAGCAGTATAATAATAACATGCAGTAGTTTTTTTGTTATAAGCAGAATCAAGTTCCCATTCTTTGCTACCAGTCTCAACAAATTTTCCTCCTGCGAGTTCTACTGAATAGTCATAGACATTACGATTTGTTTTTTGGACAATAAATTCAGTTTTTAATCCTTCCGTGCGAACTGGAAGTTTAGTTGATAAATGACTCCAACCGCCTTTATGTTTAATTGGGTCGTAGTTTTCTAATTCTGTTCCCTTCATTATACAGGCAGCTGCACCAAGCATCAATCCACAGACTGCACCTGCAACAGGTAAACCTGATTCAGCTCCAGTTATTTCTGCAATATATTCACCTGCCATTTTTTGTAATTCTACAATATCAACAAAACACTTTGATGCTTCAATCATCTCTTTAATTACATAAGAATCAGGTATCGAGCCACCAAGATTTGTTAGACTTGTAGCAGCATTAATAACACGTCTTAATCCATATTTTTTGAAAGGATTAATTAAATCATCCAATTTATGTTCATATTATATATTGTTTCAAGAATATATTAAATTCGGGTTATACTAAATACCAAAAAGATTAAATTGTAAAAATGTTTTGATAAATTACGTTTTTTAAGGTAGGGTTACTTAGACAAGTGTCGAAAGATTTATAGACACTTGTCGTATGATGGGTCTCTAATGCAACCTCAAGCTTCAACATATGGAGAACAATCCTTCTCTAAAGCTCTACCTGTTAATGAACGTTTTACCCCATTAAGAAATTTAAAAGATACTTGGAAGAAATCAATAGAAAATCCAGAAGAATTCTGGGCTCAACAAGCAAAACAGCTTGATTGGATTAAAGAATGGGATCATGTCTTAGAATGGGATAACAATCACGCCAGATGGTTTAATGGGGGTCTAATTAATGTTAGCTACAATTGTGTAGATAGACATGCTAAAACAAGTAGAAAAAATAAAGTAGCAATAATTTGGGAAGGAGAGGACGGGGATCGAAGAGGACTAACCTATCATAGTCTTTATAGGGAAGTTAACAAAATTGCCAGTGCTTTAAAGGAACTTGGTATAGAAAAAGGAAATACAGTTGCGCTGTATATGCCTATGGTTCCCGAATTACCAATAGTTATGTTAGCATGTGCACGTATTGGTGCACCTTTTACACAAGTTTATTCTGGTTTCAGTTCGGGAGCTTTAGCTGAACGTGTTCAACACATTGATGCTAAAATAATTATTACCAGTGATGGACTTTGGAGACGTGGTAAAATTATTGATTTGAAAGGAACTGTAGATAAAGCAATAGTCGATTGTCCTACTGTAGAAAAAGTAATTGTCCTAAAAAGAACAGGCCACCCCATTCACATGGAAGAGGGAAGAGACATTTGGTATGATGATGCACTATCATTAGCTAAAGAAAAAAACATAACACCCGAATCGTTACCAAGTGATCATATTTTATATGTTCTTTATACTTCTGGAACCACTGCTAAACCTAAAGGAATACAAGTTGGTACAGGAGGATATCTTACATATATTACTTCAACTTTAAAATGGGCTTTTGATGTTGATGAAAATGATGTATGGTGGTGTGCAGCAGATATTGGATGGGTTACTGGTCATAGTTATATTGTTTTTGCACCTCTTGCCCTAGGTTTAAGCTTAGTCATGTATGAAGGCGCACCAGAATACCCTGACCCGGGACGTGTCTGGAGGATAATAGAAGATTATGGTGTCACTAAGTTTTACACAAGCCCAACATTATTACGTTTACTTATGAAATATGGTGATGACTATCCTAAAAATTATGACTTGAGTACATTAAAGATTTTAGGTTCTGTTGGAGAACCAATAAATCCCGAAGTTTGGAAATGGTATTATACAGTTATTGGTCAAGAACGTTGCCCCATATCTGATACCTGGTGGCAAACTGAAACAGGTGGATTTATGTTATCTCCAGCTCCAGGATTAGAATTAGCACCAATGAAACCAGGCTCAGCAACATTCCCCTTACCAGGAGTTGACCCATTAATAGTAGATGAAGATGGGAAACCTGTGCCTCAGGGTGTTAAAGGCTATCTGACCATAAGAAGACCTTGGCCAGGTATGCTTTTAACTTTGTTTAAAGATGAAGAAAGATATCAAAACTATTATTGGCGGAAATATCCCAAAGCGGAACAGCCACTATTTTATACAGGTGATTATGCTATTCAAGATGTTGATGGTTATTACTGGTTACTTGGAAGATCTGATGATGTTCTGAAAGTAGCAGGTCATCGTTTAGGAACAATAGAACTCGAAGACACACTTGTTAGTCATCAATCTGTAGCAGAATCATCTGTTGTAGGTAAGTCTGATGAAATTAAAGGAGAAGTCCCTGTTGGCTTCGTAGTGCTTAAAAATGGTTATAATCCAAGCAAGCAATTAGCAGAAGAATTAAAACGTCACGTAAGAAACATTATTGGTCCTATAGCTGCACTAAGCAATGTCTATTTTGTTCAAGGTTTGCCTAAAACTAGAAGTGGAAAAATAATGAGAAGAGTTATCAAAGCTTTAGTCGAAGGAGAATCAGTTGGTGATACTACAACTTTGGAAGATAAATCTTCAGTTGACTATATTATCAATGCATTAAATAATAAGCCTTTAAATATTTAATAAATTTTTTAAATTTAATTTTTAGGGTTAATTCTTTTTTAAACAATAAATAGAAATGAGACTAAAATTTTGTTATATATTCTAAATAATTCGTGTTTTTTTCGTTAGCTTTAAATTTTATCAAAGTAGTTTATGAGGTACACGAGTGTGAAAAAAATGGGGTATCGCTTTATTCAGTAATAAACCTGATAACGTTACTTTTTTTGATACAACTCTCCGTGATGGAGAACAAACTCCTGGTGTTTCACTTACAATTGCTAAGAAATTGGTGATAGCCAAAGCTCTTGATAGGTTAGGAGTAAAAGTAATTGAAGCTGGATTTGCAGCAGTTAGCAATGGAGAAAAAGAAGCTGTAAAATTAATTGCTTCAGAGGGACTTAACGCAGAAATATGTAGTGCAACTAGAAGTGTAAAAAGAGACATTGATGCTGCACTTGAAGCAGGTGTTGATTCTGTAAACATTATTATTCCCACATCTGATTTACATATAAAGAAAAAATTAGATAAAACCAGAGAAGATGTCTTGGATATTACAACATCAGTAATTAATTATGCAAAAGAACATGGAATAATAGTCGAGATCTGTCTTGAAGATGGCTCAAGAACTGACATGGGTTACTTAAAAAAAGTAATTCAGAGAGCTATAGATGCCAAAGTTGATAGAATTACTCCCTGTGATACTGTTGGAATATTAACACCTGAAAGAGCTTACGAGTTCTATGGAGAAATTCATAAAACTTTTCCCAATCTAGTTTTAGGTGTACACTGCCATAATGATTTTGGTTTAGCTGTAGCAAATTCACTTGCTGCAATTGCTGCTGGAGCAACACATTTCCATGGAACAATTAATGGTTTAGGCGAAAGAGCAGGTAATGCTAGCCTAGAAGAAATGGCTGTTACGTTAAAATTACTATATGGTATTGAGACGGGAATAAATTCCACATATTTACAAGAAACTTCACAAATTGTATCAAGATCTACTGGGATGTTAGTTCAAGCTAATAAAGCGATAGTTGGTGCCAACGCGTTTGCTCATGAATCCGGAATACATACACATGCTATTCTTAAAGACCCTTTAACATACGAATCTATTGATCCATCTATTGTGGGAGCAGTAAGAAGGATTGCTACAGGTAAACATTCTGGTTCAGCGGGATTAAGTAAATCATTATCTGAGATGGGTTTTAATCCTACCCCTGAACAATTCGATAAAATATTCCAGAAAGTAAAAAGTTTAGGTGATGAAGGAAAACCTGTCAGTGATACTGATCTTTATGCTATGGCTGAAGAAATCACAAGTTCTAAATTGATTAATCCTTTAATCCTTGAAGAATTCATTGTTACTACTGGCAATAAAATTACACCAACTGCTTCAGTAAAAATACGTAGAAATGGAAATATTATTGTTGAAGCAGACACAGGTAATGGACCTGTTGATGCAACCATAAATGCGATTAACAAAGCTATTCTACCTGAGCAAAGAGTTACACTAGATGTTTATCATGTTGAAGCAATAACTGGAGGTACTGATGCTGTAGTTAATGTTGAAGTCCGACTTAAACAAGGAGATAAACTAGTTACTTCCAGAGGTGTAAGTGAAGATATAGTGAAAGCAAGTGTAGATGCTTATCTTAAAGGAGTAAATGTATACAGCAGCATGACAAAACGTAAAACAGGCGAAACTTAATGGGTTATACAGTTTCAGAAAAAATATTAGCTAGAGCCTCCGGAAACGATGCAGTAAATGTTGGTGAAATTGTTAAAGCAAAAGTAGATTTAGTAATGATACATGATGCTACAGGTGTTTTAGCAATTCAAGCCATGAAAGATATGGGAAGAACAAAGGTTTGGGACCCTAATAAAGTAATTATTGTTCATGATCATGTGGCACCTGCTTGTACCATCCAATCAGCAAAAGTTCATAAAGAGTTACGTGATTTTGTGAAAGAACAAAATATTAAATATTTTTATGATGTTGGAGAAGGTGTTTGCCATCAACTCTTACCTGAAAAAGGTCATATAAAGCCTGGAACTGTCGTTGTTGGTGCTGATAGTCATACTTGTACTTATGGTGCTTTTGGTTCTTTCGCTACAGGAGTAGGTAGTACTGATGCTGGTGTTGCTTTAGTTTTTGGGAAAAATTGGTTTAAAGTACCTGAAACCATCAAGATAAAAATTGATGGAGTATTAAAGAACAAAGTAACAGCAAAAGATGTTATTTTATTGATAGCTAAAAAAATTGGGGTTTCTGGAGCAACATATTCATCATTAGAGTTATCAGGAGAGACAATTAGTGAAATGAGTATCTCAGGTAGAATGACGCTATGTAATATGGCTATTGAGATGGGTGCTAAAGCAGGAATTGTTGAACCAGATGAAAAAACCTATTCGTGGTTAAAATCCAAAATTAATGGAATCTATGAACCAATTTTAGCTGATGAAGATGCTAAATATAAAAAAACTTTGAAGTTTGATGTAACAAATTTAGAACCACAAGTTGCTTGCCCCCATAATGTAGATAACGTTAAACCTGTTAGTGATCTTCTTGATGTCACAATCAATCAGATTTTTATTGGCAGCTGTACAAATGGTCGTTTAGAGGATCTTAAGCAAGTACATAGTATACTAAAAGGAAAAAAAATTAGTAAAAATGTCAGAATGCTTATAGTCCCTGCTTCGAAAACAATATATAAAAATGCTTTAAGAAATGGAATAATAAACGACCTATTAGATTCTGGTGCTGTTATAAGTAATCCTAGTTGTGCAGCATGTTTTGGTGGATCTATAGGTATCCTTGCCCCTGGTGAAGTTGGGTTAACTACCTCTAATAGAAATTTTAAAGGTAGACAAGGTTCACCAGAATCAGAGGTTTACCTCTGTTCCCCATATGTTGCTGCAGCGTCTGCTATTACAGGTAAAATTACTGATCCTAGGAGTGTTTAGTAGTGAAAATAAGTGGAAATGTATGGAAATATGGTAACAATATAAATACAGATTATATTATTCCTGGAAGATACATGGAATTAACTGATCCATATGAAATGGCTAAACATGCAATGGAAGGAATAGATCAAGATTTTATTAATAAAGTCAAGAAAAACGATATAATTGTTGCGGGAGAAAATTTTGGGTGTGGTTCAAGCCGTGAACATGCCCCCTTAGCATTAAAATATGCAGGTATTGGATGTGTAATAGCAGAAAGTTATGCAAGGATTTTTTATAGAAATGCAATAAATATTGGTTTCTTAGCATTAGAGTGCCCAGAAATAACGAAAATAGTTCAAACTAATGATATTATTGAAGTAGATTTAACTGAAGGCCTTATTAACAATAAATCAAATGGTAAAAAAGTCAATTTTATACCTCCGCCACCTTTTATGTTAGATGTGTTAAATGCAGGCGGTATAGTATCTTACTTAAGAAAGGTAGATGATTGGTGATGAAAAAGTACAGAATTGCTGCGATTCCCGGTGATGGTATCGGACCAGAATGTATGAAAGCAACACAAATGGTGTTAAAAGCTCTTTTAAAAGATAAAAATTACACTCTGGAATTTCAAGAATATTATGCTGGTGATGAATATAAAATAAAAACGGGAACCGCATTACCTAAAGAGACAATTCAAGGAGTTAAAGAAGCGGATGCAACTCTGTTTGTTGCGGTAGGAAATACTGCTAAAGAAGTAATTATTCCTCTTAGACAAATGTTTAATTGTTATGCAAATTTACGTCCAGCTAAAGCTTATCCTGGGGTTAAGGCATTTAAACCTGACCTAGACATAATGATAGTTAGAGAAAATACTGAATGTCTATATAAAATGGTAGGCTATCAAGGATTAGACTGGGGAGTAAATTTACGTATAATTACTAAAGAGGCTTCTGAAAGGATAGCTAAATATGCTTTTGAATGGAGTAAGAAAAATAATAGGAAAAAAGTTACAGCTGTTCATAAGGCAAATGTTTTAGATTTTACTGATAACATCTTTCTTGAAGCTACACGAAAAATCGCTTCAGAATATCCTGAAATTAAGTATGATGAAGTGATTGTTGATGCATGTGCAATGAAATTAATTTTGTCACCTGAAAATTTTGATGTTATAGTAACCACCAATATGTTTGGAGACATACTATCAGACGAGGTGGCGGGTTTAGTTGGTGGGTTAGGGATGGCTCCTAGTGGGAATATTGGGGATAAAATAGCCATCTTTGAACCGGTCCATGGATCTGCTCCTGATATTGCAGGAAAAAATATTGCTAATCCTACTGCAACTATATTATCAGCCATTATGATGTTGGAATGGCTAGGTGAAAAAGAATCAGCTACACAATTAGATAAAGCCGTTATGATGGTTCTTAAAGAAGGAACTAATATTACTCCTGATCTAGGTGGAAAAGCTTCAACTAATGAAATGGCTTTAGAAATAATTAAAAAACTATAACTTTAGTGATACCACAATTTTTTTAGTTTATTGGTTGATTTGAAGGAGTCTGATGGCTCTGATTGGGTATTGTTGAGACAAATTTTTTGTATATTGGTATTATACGTTCAGGTGATAATTGAATTCTCATAAGATCACCTTCATTTTGATTTGTATAGATATATTGAAAACCAATGCTTTCGTAAAACTTTCTTAAAGGACGTTTTTTCTCATCAAATTCTTCAGTATTAAGAGAAATATAGGAATATCCTGTTTCATAACAATATATTAACAATAGAGCAACTAGAGTACTACCAATTCCTTTACCTTCAATTACACTCGCTAATGTATCTAAATAGAAACCCCCTGGTATTGAATTATCATTATATCCAAATAAAAGTGAAAGCGTTTTATCTTGAATTTTCGCCATAAATAAAATGAATCCATTAGTATTTACTCTTAGTTCAATCTCTTCTTTTGTATATCTTAATTCTTCTCGAAACATTAGTGAATCAACTTGTTCAACAATCTTGAAGAGATTATCATCAAGGTTTATTTGTAGAGAAATTTTACATGGAGTACCAAGTATAATAGATAGTTTTGACTCTGCTACTCTTATGGCTTCTTCTAAAAACGGGGGTTCTTCGTTTAACATGTCACATATTATATTATTTTGTAGCGCTTAAGTCCTGCGCTTACTATATATTTGACCATTTGATCAAATGTGTATCCACCTTTTATCCACATATATGGATAGAAACTAAAATCGTCTTTTTCTACATCAAAGTCAATTCCTGGTAAAGGATTAATCTCTAAGAAATATAACCTTCCTTGTTTGTTATATCTATAATCCACTCTACCCCAATCTTTACAATTCAATATTTTAATGATTTTCAAAGTATTTTCTTCGATCTCTCTTTTGAGACTTTCTGGAATATTTGCGGGACAGATATAATTCTTAGATGTGTCATAGATTGTTTTTGCTCTTTGCCCCAACACATTTTTGAGTTTCGGGTCGAATTTAGTAAAATCTACTTCAAAAATTGGTAGTATTATTGGTTGATTATCTTTCTCGAAATTACCATAAAATCCTACACTAAATTCTCTACCATCAATGAACTCTTCAACTAGTATTGGTTGATTATATTCTTGAAGCATTTGCGAAATTTTTTGTCTAAGTTCTTTTTCGTTGTCAACTACATTATCTTCGTTTATTCCAATACTTGAGCCTTCGTGACTTGGTTTCAATATCAAAGGATATTTTAAATTTTGATCAATTTTTTCATCTTTATCAAATAAGACAGTAAAAGGTGCTGTTTTAATTTGATGATATTCCAATATTTTTTTGGTTGTTGGTTTATCCAAACATATTGCTGTAGTCATAATTCCTGCACCAACATAAGGAATTTGTAACATTTCACAAAAGGCTGGAATATGGCTTTCTCTACTTTCTCCACTTATACCTTCGGCTCTGTTTAATACTATTGTTGGTTTAATTTTTTTGAGGTTTTCATAACAGGTTTCATCTGCTTCTATATGAATATATTCCCATCCCGCTGCTTTTATCGCGTGTTGTACTAGTTCGATTGTATGTTCTGGTTCATATTCCACTTGAAACTCGTCATTTTCTTTTCGAGTATTACATACAAAAGCTACTTGGATTTTTTTCTTATTATGGGACATTTGAAAGGACCTCTTTGTATATACTTATTACTTGGTTATTGATTTCTTTTGGCATAGTTATTGATTCGTGAAGGTTAAAGAAAGTTTTGTAGAGTTCATCTTCTCGACCTTTTGCTTCTTCCAAGAATCTCTGAGCAAATTCTTCTACTAGAGAACTTCTATCACCGTTTTTCCATGCTAAATAGAAAGCAAATAACTGTTCGTCACGACCTCTTCCTGTTAAAGCGTAAGTATTAATATTTGATCCGCCAAACAAACTGAAGTAATCTCTGCAATCTTCTGTTAACATATTTCTATTTATTCCAACTGAAGCAGGATCAAAACCACATGCTCTAATTAATAAATACATTTTACTGCATACACTACAATTCATACACCATCGAGTATCTCTTCCAGCTTCAGTTTCAACAAAACAACTCATATGATATTTTGCTACTTCCGGATATCTTTTATATAAGGCATACACTACAGCTATGTCGTTTAGTGGTTCAATTACACTTATTGTACGTACATTATTATTCGTTAAACTTCTTGTGATTAAATCAATGTTAATTGTCCATTTATGACTTTGGTCATATGCAGGATAACATATGTATCCTTCTCTATCATAATAGTATTCTGCACAACTCTGCTCGTTTCCAAACAAAATATATTTAGCTTCAAATGTTTGAGCGATTGGTAAAATCATCATTGCATACTGAGTATTTTGTAGACCCCAACCAATCTCGGTTTTACCTACTCCAAGTCTTACACCATCTCTTAAATGTCCTGTTGTATGAATAATTTTATTTAATTTTACTTTAAATTCTTTTTCGAAGTCTTTAGCTAAAATGTCTTTATGTTTTTCTTCGTAAAGAAGTAAGGGTTCGACAATGTATGTTATTTGAGGGTTTAAACCAATTTCTTTACAAACTGCCCAAGTGAGTAAACTATCTTTACCAAAACTTAAAGCAACAACACTGCTATCATCTCTGCTTGGTTGTTTATAGCTTGGAATTTTCACATCATAATCCTTGAACTTGACCTTCAAGTTCATGTATTCTTTAATGAGTTCAGATGTACTTGTCCCATCAACATCAGCGCAACTCGGTAAATCCATTATCATGTTTTGGAAAAAATGAGTCTGGAAATATGGGGCTGATGTATTATACCTGATCTCTTTCTTTCTTAGAGTTAGAGGAAGATGGATTGTTTCTGCGTAGACTAGGTTGTCAAAAAGCACATCCTTAGCTTCTTGTGGGTAATTTTTCCAGAATCCATTAGGATACTTCACGACATACCTAGACCCACGGAGATTTATCTCGAAACCGGAGTCCATCTGTCTTGCTTCGATTGAGAGGCTAGACACTTATAGATACCTTGTGGATTTATATCCGGATTCGATAATATTTAAAGGTAGTTAATAGATTTTATCATTTGGTTTGGGACAAATCTTGATGGATATATTGCAAAATGAATTAATTCAAAACGGTATAGGAGATACGATATTAACACATTCACGTAACCTTGAAAAATTGCTTGTTTATAACAATATTTTTCTAAAATTTGAAGGCGGTAACCCAACTGGCACAATGAAAGATCGTGCAGCTTATGCCTGTTTAAAGGAAGCAAAAGAATTAGGATATAAAGAAATAGCTATAGGTTCATGTGGTAATTTTGGCGCAGCATTTGTTTATGTTGCTAAGCTTTTTGACATTATACCTCATGTATACATTCCTCAACATTATCACACTCAAAGAATACTTGAAATGGAAAAAAACGGTGGAATAATCCATCGCGCTCCTGGATCATACGAAGATGTGGTTTTCTTTAGCTCAAAAGAAGCTAAAAAAAATAATTGGTTTGATGCTAACCCAGGTGTAAAATTAAATACAAAATTATCTATTGATGCTTATGCAACAATTTCTTATGAAATCTTAAATAATTTAGGCAAAACCCCTGATTATGTTGCTATACCTGTAGGGAATGGAACAACAATTGCGGGAATACATCACGGTTTTAAAATATTAAAAATTAATAAAATTATAAAAAAACTTCCTATTTTGATAGCAGCAAGTACAAGTGGTGGTAATCCAATTATAAAATGCTTCCAAGAAAATAAAAAACAAATAGAAGATTTAAAACCAAACGAAATTATTGAAACAGATTACAATGAACCTTTAGTTAGTTGGATTAGCCTTGACGGTCAAGAAGCATTAAATGCACTTTGGGAAAGTAAAGGTTGGTCAACTTATGTTGAAGACAATGAGCTTGTACATTATTCTAATCTTTTAGAAAAAGAAGAGGGGCTTTCCGTTCTTCCCGCTTCTGCAGGTTCTCTTGCAGCCATTGCTAAATATATTGATAAAAATAATCCTAAAAAAGGATTAACTTTTGTAGCTGTTTTAACTGGAAGAAAGTTTTAACGGACCTTGTCAAGTTTAACATCTACTGAACTAAGGCTTAACCGTTTTAATTCATTGGTTTGAGGAATCCCTTTTTCATCCCAACCCATTGCTTTATAATATTCCTGAACAAAAGCTTCCACTTCTTCCTCTGTTTTGTATTTTCCTTTATATGGTCCTGTTGGTAGAGGTTCATAAAACCTTTTGGGATTTACATCATCTATTTTGGGTTTCCATTTTAATTCATGGCTACCTAGTAATAATGCTGCTCTTTGTATGTCAATTATTCGTTTTGCATCAGTATTATACCATATTTCTTTTTCCATAGGCCAACCTCTGACAGAGGTATAGAACTCAAATAATTTACTTCTTGTGCCTTCGGGATATGTGTTAAAGTTACAATGAACCCCGCTATCATTTAATAATACAGTTAATTCACTGGTTGGGTGGTCTATTGGTAAATAAGCACAACTAGTATGATCTCCACCCTGGCTACTTAAAGCATAACTAATAGTATGGGGGTAGTCTAATCCGCTTCTAATCCCATGAGCACCAATTGCTATACCTTTAGAAGTTACATTGTATAAATTGAGATCAATATTTTTTATTTCACCTATTTTTTTACATGCAAGGTGTGTTCCTTCAGCAAGAATCTCTCCTATTCCTTCTCTTTTTACAATTAACTCTATTAAATTAGCAAAACTATCAGCATCTCCCCAATCTAATTTGAAGCCTAAATCTTTCTCAGTAATTATTCCTCTTTGATATAATTCTGCAGCGAAACCTAATACATTTCCACATTGGATTCCACATAATCCAGTTTCATCAAGCAAAGAACTTAAGTAAACATTTTCTTCAGGAGTAAATATACCTAAATTTGTCCCTGCATATGCCATAAGTTCATAATCAGGATTATCTGTGAGAGCTCCAATATATTTCCCAATTTTTGGTGTTGATAATTTCATGCATCCTGTTGGGCAACCAAAATCTGCCCAGTATCTTTTAACCCAGACCCGTTGTTCATACCATTGACAGCCCTGCGTTTTTTCATTATGCCATTCTTCTTGCCAATTTTTTACTGGTTCAGAGCTCAAAGTGTTCCCAGCATGATAACTAAACCAACTTGTCCCCCATCGACGCCTAAAATCACTTGCCAATATTTTTTTGGTTAATTCACGGATTAATTGTACTGTTTTCTCATAATCATATGGCTCTGGCAGAGGTCCATGACCTTTGACAACAAGTGCTTTTAATTTTTTGCTTCCCATTACAGCGCCATAACCGCCATACCCTGCACCATAACTTAATTTCCCGACAACTGCAGCCATTCTAACAATATTTTCACCTGCAGGACCAATGTATACACTCTGAGGTTCTTTTACTTCTCTTTTATTTTTGTACGTTTTCTTTAAAATTGTCCTTCCTTCTTTACTTATTGTCTTTAAAAAATCTATACTTCGCATTCCCCAGAGATGACTTGCGTCACGAATTTCGATTTGATTATCAGTGACCCAAATATAAACAGGGTTTTCACTTTTACCGGTTACAAAAATTCCATCTATTCCTGCACATTTCATCTCAATTGGTAGTTCACAACCAATGCTGCTACCTACTATACCCATACTTTGTGGTGATTTACCACTAATGCATAATCTGGCACCAGGCCAAAATCCGGTTAAGGGTCCAGTAAAAAATGTTAAAATATTATCTGACCCATAAGGATCAATTTCTTCCCATTTATCACCTAATCTATCCCATAGAAGCTTAACAGCTAATCCCCTTCCTCCAATAAATTGGCGAAGGTCACTCTCTGGGAATTTAAAATCTTTAATTGTTATTGTCGTTAAATTTATTTCAATAAATTTTCCTGCATATCCTCTCATATTAAATCAGATCCTTACCTTTTTCACCAAATAATGAAATTGCTAAATTTTTTGAAACTTCTTCAGGTGTTTGAGCAAATAATCCATATTGACTTGATGATTCCCGAGGAACTATGTATAAACAATTAAAATTAGTTTCTTGACAAGCCTCCACACACACTGGATTACCATCACATAAATTACAAATTACTATGTGATTTTTTGTTGGATGAATTGTAGGAATATGTCCTGGACAAGCTTCAATACATTTACCACAAGCAATACATTTTTCGTAATTCACTTTTATGCATTTAAGGTCAAGATCAATGCTTAATGCTTCAACTGGACAAATTTCAACACACGCAGGAGATTCACATTGAGCACATAAATGAGCTACTTCAAGTCCAGGAAACAACATAAAAATCCGTATACGCGAAGCCTCTGGCCAAATTTTTCCTTCATGCTCTAAACTACAAGCAATTTCACATCTTCTGCAACCAGTACATTTAATGTGATCGCGCATTATCCAAAAGGGTTTGCTTGTATCCAATTTTATTCAATATTAATCTAATTCATTAATATTTAAAGGAAAACTAGAAATTTAAAGCACCCAGCTATTTTAATATCAATGTCGTCTGTCTTTCAATTACTTCATCCAAAAATTAAAGAAAGTCTATCATATTTCGGTATCCAAGAACCTACAGTACCACAAACAAGTGTTATTCCTACAATTTTATTAGGAGAAGATGTTTTATTAGTTGCACCTACTGGAAGTGGAAAAACAGAAGCGGCTATTTTACCCATTTTTGATGCATTACTAAAATCTAAAAAAACTGATGGAATTCAATTCATTTACATTACTCCTCTTAGAGCACTCAATAGAGATATGTATAAAAGGATGGTTGAATGGGCTAATTTTTTAGATATTTCTATAGAAATAAGACATAGCGATACAACCCAAAAAGAACGTAGAAGACAAGAAAAAAAACCACCTCAAATATTAATAACAACACCGGAAACTTTACAAGCCATCCTCAGTACAAAAGGAATGAAAAATCATTTAAAAAATGTTAATTGGATTGTTATTGATGAAATACATGAATTAGCTGCAAGTAAAAGAGGCTCTCAACTATCGGTTGGTTTAGAACGTTTAGATAGGATTTGTTTAACTAAACCTCAGAGAATTGGATTAAGTGCAACCATTGGTAATCCTTTAGAAATAGCCCAATTTTTAGGAGGTATTTCAAAAGTAAAATTAATTGAAACGGATATTGACAAAGATTTTAAATATAAAATTGAGTTCCCCGAACCAGATATCCGGGATTTCGAATTAGGTGCAGATCTTCATACATCTCCTAAATTTGTCAGTAGACTTCAAAAAATCAAAGAACTCGTTGAATCTCATACAAAAACTCTAATATTTGTTCAAGGACGAGGTCAAGCTGAAAGTATTGGTAATAAATTAAATTTGTTAAATTCAAAAATTGATGTGCATCATGGAAGTTTAAGCAGAGAGCAAAGACACATCACTGAAGACCAATTTAAAACAGGTAAACTTAAAGCAATTGTATGTACTTCGACGCTTCAGTTAGGTATTGATGTTGGTGAAATTGATCTAATAATACAATATAATAGTCCAAGAAAAATATCTACACTCATTCAACGTGTGGGCAGATCTGGGCATAGCATGACTAAATCAAGTAATGGAGTTTTAATTAGTTCATATGATGAAGACTTGATTGAATGCATTGCATCAGTTGAAAAAGCTCAAAATAAAGAATTAGAACATATAACAATTTATAATAAACCATATGATGTTTTATGTCATCAATTAGTCGGTTTAACTCTACAAGAAGATTCTATAAATTTGATACAGGTCCAAAAAGTTTTTTCCCAAGCTTATCCATATAAAACATTAACTTTTAAAGAGCTTTCAGAAATAGTAAGTTTTGCATCTAGTATTGGATTGATTAAAATAGAGGACAGTAACATTATGAAAACAAAAAGGGGTCAATTATATTATTATGAAAATTTAGGCATGATAAATGATGAAAAGAGATACCCGTTCATTAATGTAGTTACTGATAAAATGATTGGTACAGTCGGAGATGAGTTTTGGAATCTTAGAGCAAGAATAGGTCTAAATGTGATTCTACGTGGTAAAGTTTGGAAAATTCTTCAAATTGATGAAGAAAATGGTCGTTTATTTGTTTTACCCAGTGATGATCCTTTAGGAGCTCTTCCTGGCTGGGATGGTGAACTAATAGGAGTTCCAAAAGAATTAACTGAAAAAGTTAGTGAAATAAGATTTGAAATATCTAACGAGTTTAAAAAGAATGGTCTTAAAGCAATTGAATCTATATCTGAACGTTATAATCTGAACCCAGCATTGATTAGAATTATTTATGCTGAAAATCAAGCTTTAGAAGAAAATGGGTTACCATTACCAACTAAAAACCAGATAGTAATTGAGGCGTATGATAAATGGATTATAATTCACTCAGGTTCTGGTAATAGAGTAAATACTACTCTTGGATGTATATTCGATTCGATACTTAGTGAAATCGATTTAATACATGGCTGGTGGAATGATGCATACAGAATTTTACTTGAAGCACCTCACAAAATTTCTACTTATGATTTAAACGAGGTCACTAAAATTGCTACACATTTAACTCCAGATGAAGCAGAAAAAAGATTAAATGAATATTTAGATACACGTTTTTCATTTACTTATAACTTTAAATTTATTGCTGAAAGGTTTGGAGTAATTCCCCGCGGAAAATCGATTGGTCCTGATGCTCTTCAAAGAATTTATAGGAGATATCGCAATTCACCAATTTATTTAGAAGCATTGCAGGAAATTTACGCTACTAAACTCGACATTAATTCAGTTAAAGAGATAATAAACAAAATTAACTTAAATCAAATATCAATTATTAACCATTTAAGCAATGAACCAAGTCCTCTTGCTAAACATATTCTGGAAGCATATAGTGACATTGAAGAAATTATGATTAAAGGTGCTAGTTCAGAGGATCAATTAAATTATATGCGTAAAAGTATTCTTGCTAGGAAAGTGAAAGTAGCTTGCATGAACTGTGTTTCGTGGCATCAAGAAGAAAGATTATGGAAATATTCTGAAAAACCAATTTGTGGTAATTGTGGCTCAAGTTTACTCGCAGTTATGGAATATAATCAAGATCCTGAAAATTTCCTAAATCTACTTCAAAGATATCAGCAAGGAGTTGATCTAGTATCTGAAGAAAAAGAAATTTTAAGCAAAGGAAGAAAAACAGCTGATCTAGTTCTAAGTTATGGTAGACGAGCATTAGAAGCTTTATCTGTACACGGTGTTGGGCCAGTTACTGCTTATCAGATACTTAGTCGTATGCAACAAGATGATAAAACGCTTTATTCTGATTTATTGAAAGCAAAAATACAGTATATGCGTACAAGACAATATTGGGCTGAACGAAGTGAAAGAATGAAATAACATTAATTTTATTTATTTAAATATTTAGAAATTATTTCAATACTTTTTTCAAGTCCTTCGCCAAGTCCTTCTTTATTTATTTTTTTTAAATTTTCTTTAAAAGTTTCTTTTTCCATTATCTCTGTTAATAAGTTGATAATATTGGTTTTAGTTATATTTTTTTGGTGAATTGCTCTTGCTAATCCTAATTTCTGTGCCCTTCTAGCGTTTCCATATTGTTCTGGGTGTTTAGGTACTGGTATAATTATTGATGGTTTACCATAACATATGCTTTGCATAAGTGTCTCGTGACCACCCCGCGAGATAACTGCATCACAAGCATTCAAATACTCAAACCTATTATCAATCCATGGAATTTTAATTAAAGTACCAATTTGATTTAGAGTTGGTTTTTTTGAAGGATCACCCATAGACATCACAACTTTGTAATTGTCTGATAAATCACTTAGAATTGGTTCAAGAATTGATATTAAGGGTAAACGTTCAGTTTTTGGTCCACTTATTCCTGCATAAATTAGTTTTTGATCTTTTTTTATATTTAATTCCTTTAAAATCTCATTTTTCATAAAATTTTCTTCAGGTTTTTTAGATAATATTGCTCCTATGAGTGTAATTTTTTTTCTATATCGTTTTGGAATACGAAGTGTATCCATACTTAAAGTGTATGGCTCTGGAAAATCTGGTATCAAGATTTCATTGCATAAAGACCAGCTTTTGCCTAAAAGCGTCATAATGGTGCCATCCGCGAGTTTGAATGCCATAAATTCATCTTTCTCTCTTGGCACAAGAGGGTTAAATTGATTCAGGATAAGTATAACAGGAATCTTCAACAGTTTAGATGCAAGTATAGTTGATAATCTAGAATCAGAAACAACAACATCTGGTTTAAACACTCTAATATTATCTAACTCGATTTCTACTTGTTCAAGAAAAGTTGGAACTAATTTGATACTTTGCTTTAAAGTAGATTTTAAATCAAAACTTCCAGATACTTCGTTCACTAAATTAATCGCAGGAGATTCAAGAACATGAAAACCACTTTTCCTAGCAAATCCAACACTTTCAGAATAGGTAGAAAATAATATTTCAGCTCCTTTTTCCTTTAATTCATTAGCTATTGGTATATTTCTACTTATATGACCAAGACCAATCCCGCATGGTCCAAAATATATTTTTGAATTTTTGAAATATCCCAATTAGACACCTTTTTAATTATTCAATTCTTCTCTTATAATCATCCCTCTAGGAGCTTCTTCTTTGAAAATAATTGCTTGAAACTTGAATATTTTTACATTAGCATTTAACCAACTTTTAAGAGAAAGCCCCGCTTTAATACAACATTGCTGTAAAAATTCCTCAGGACCCCAACCCCATTCAATTGGAACCTGGGGAAGCAAAAGACCACTTCTACTGCCATATTGAATAATTAAACCATCTACCCCAACTTTAATGACTGAAGGATATTCTTCTGGTTTATTCACTTTTATTAACTCCGGAGGAGTAAGAACACTTACTTCAACTACTATTTCATCAACTTCTTTTTTGGATAGTCTAGGAAATCTATAATCTTCGAAAGCTGCAGCAGTTGCCACATCAGAGACTGCTTCAACAAGAGGTTTAACAGGATACGGATACCCAATACAACCACGTAATTGTTTTTTATTTCCATCAATTTTATTTAAAGTAACAAAAACACCACATTTTTCCCTTATTTTTAAGGGAATATCAATATTATCTAATTGATCTTCTTCGTTAAAAAAATTTTCAATAACGCTTCTAGCAAGTTTTACTAAATATGTGCCTTCTTCGATATTAAGTTCAAAAGTCAAATTTTATTCCTAATAAACTCAATGCTTCGACTAATATATTAATAAAAGGGCAATATAAACAAAAAATCTGGTTTTAAATAATTATGAAAGCTGCAAACAGGTTAAATTTTTTTTCAAAATATAAACTATTCTAAAAGATTACCTTAAAAAACATGGAATTTATTAAGCTATCATCTAAAATTAATTATAAATATTAATTCATTAGCTTAAATTTAATTGTATTTTATCATATAATTTCGACAATAATTTTATGTAGAAAAAAGGGTTATTTGTTTTGACTCACTTTCACATATATCACATCATCATCATACAAATTATATTGAGTACCTGCAGATGCTTTCACATAAATCCAGGTAATTTCTTCAGTAAAGTCACTTGAATCCCACACAGCAGAGTAACTAGTTGGACCACCAATTATTGAAACCCAACCAGTATCATATGAACCATAATCATCTAATAGATTATAATCAACCGCTTTTGTACCAACATCAGTTTGATTAGTTACAGAAGCAGTTATTGTGACATCGTCTTGTACAGTTTCAGCATAATCAGGGTCAGTAATAGTCACAAACATAACAGGGTAAACATACCTAACTCCAACTAAGTCACCTGCTTCTAATATCTTTTTTTAATTTCATTAAAAGATGCATATCCATACATTTTCATATCGTCATTATCACCATCATAAAGATCCAATAATTTAATTGTATGTCCTGCTTCATGTGTAGCGATATTTTGAACATCTAATTTATTAGTACTTTGTCCAATATACCAATCCCATAGATCATTTAATACTATATCAAATTCTATTCGTTCTTCCCATCATCTACTGGATCTAAAAAACCTATAATCCATTCATCATAAATTGTAATAAAAAAAACATCACTAAAATTTTCATTATACTCATTTATTATTTTTATTTTCTATTGCATTATTTATTGTTGTTAAGATTTTTGGCCAATGTGTTCCTTTCCAATAAATTTTTTTACATCCATCACATATCCAGAATTCATAGAATTTATTAAAAACTTTTTCAGGTATCATATTTTTTATATTGTTTTTATCAGTATTTTTTAAAAAAGAATTGCATATTGGGCATCTAATTTTCTCTGTATTAAATATCATATTATATTCAGATACAACATCATTTAGAGCTTCTTTATCGTTATTTTTTGTGATATAGTAACTTTTTATTCCTTTTTTCTTAGCGATTTTTACTAGTAATTCGTCGCGTGTGAGTAAAATTCTATCTTCGCTTTCCGCAATTTCTATTAATTTATGATCGTTTTCGTTTTTTAAGTAAATTGTATCATATCCCAGGAGCCTTAACCATCTTGTAAGAGACCCAAGCATCCCATCTAGGAGAAATTTATGTTCCATATCTATTATATATTGTTTTTATAGTTCTTCTATTTTTTCTTCGAGTCTGCATTCTTCGCAGAGGAATTCTCCGTCAACCATTCTGAGATTATTTGAATAAGCTTCGCAGTGTTCACAATATCCAATTGTTGATGGACCAGTAATGTTGTTTACTCCGCTATTTATTTTAGTAATTTCTCGAATAATTTCTACAATGGTTGGCATGACTCTAATGAGATCTTTATCTGAAATTATTCCGACTAGATTGTTTTTGTAAGTTACACCTAGTCTTCTGATGTTCATTTGATCCATTAATTTCATTGCATCAATAATTGTGGTATCTGCTTTTACTACTCTTAGTGGAGAAGACATAACTTCTTTCACAGTAATATTATCTGGTTTATTTAAAGCAACTACTCGAATTACTATATCTCTTTCTGTTACAATACCTACGGGATGGCCTTCATTATTATTTATAACTACAGCACCAATCTTTTGATCTCGCATTATTTTAGCTACTTGAGATATTTCACTATTCTCATGTGTAGTTACAACGGGGCTAGACATCGCTTCCCGTACTAACAGTTTAGGTGTAATTTCTAGACTCATTGCCCCTATCTCCGAAATGAAGTGATATTCAAAATATAAAAAGGTTTGAATTAAAATCCTTAAACTATTTAAATTATATAAATTTTCAGAATAAATTATGATTATTATTCAAAAAAATTTAATCATACAAATTGATTAAGATTTTAAATATTCATTAATAAAATATTTTTTACAATTTTTGATAATAGGACGTATTTAATATAAATTGATCGAAAGGTTTAATGAACATCTTTGTAACCCTTTATCCGAATCTGTTGGAAATCACTTACTTTAGTAAACCTGAATTTAAAAAACCTATTATGCTTGTGGCGTGGCCAGGTATGGGTTTAATTGCTAAAATATCTGCTGATTATCTACGTAGAAGACTTAATGCTAAACTTTTTGCTGAAATAGTTTATTATCATAATGTTCTGATTTATAATAATAGTATTGGTGAATTAACACCAATTAATCATCGTTTTTACTATGTCCCTGATAAAGATTTGATAATTCTTGTCGGTGATACACAGCCTTCTATCCCAGAAGAGACAATGCGTCTAGCTGAGTTAATATTAAAAGCAGCAGAGGATTTTAAGGTTAAACGCATTTACTCGATTGCTGCTTTTCCTGGTGAAAATGAGGGAGAACCAAAAGTATATGGTATTTGTAACCAAGAAAACCTAAAACCAATTCTTCAAAGTTATAATGTCGGTTTATTACATGAAGAGGGAGCTGTAAATGGACTAAATGGGATAATAATTGGTGTAGCAAAAAAACACGGAATCGAAGGCATATGTCTTATGGGAGACATTAAATATGCCAATGTTCCTCAACATTTAGCTGCTAAAGCAATTCTAATGAAACTTAGTTCATTTATTAATATTGATTTAGACACATCTCTTCTTGATAAAAGAGCTAAACGTATAGACGCATCAATAAAGAAAAGACTAGAACTTTATGTTGAAGATGTTGAAATGAATCCATTAAAAGATAAAAAACTTGATTATATTAGTTGATTTTATTAATTAAAAATCCAAACTATTTTAAGTTACAAAGTTAAAAACCCCAAATAACTTATAACATAGAATGTGTTTTTAGCGGTGAAGAACATTTGAAAACCTCAGAGAGAGTTTATTGGATTAAATTGGTGTTATCAATTATATCTGCAATAGTATGCGTTTCTTTACAAGTGTATGTTGGTTTAGATGGTTCAATAGTTTTTATGCTGGGATCCTTACTTTATCTATTATTATCCGACTTACTAGCAAACATGATGAAGCTTGAAAGAAATCATGCATTAAAAATTGGGATAGGAACATATGTTTTTACTTGGATAATGACATGGACAATTTTATTCACAATACTAAAAATATAAAACTTTATTTTTATTCTTTTAAAAAACTAATTCGATAATGAATGAAATCTGACCAAGCTGAAAAGTATCCTGCATCAAATGGTGAATGAACTCCTTTTTGAATTAATTCTTTAAAGTCTTGACTATATTTCAACAAATTTTCTTTATCATAAATAGCTTTATTATAAAATTCTCTATCATCTCCAGATTTTGCGGATGTTAACATCCCTTCAAGGGCTTTAACATAACCTTCTTTAAAATCAGGATTAATATTCTTTTTTTCCTTTACTTCTGTTAATGCTTTATCAGCGTCAGAAAAACGTCTTTCTATAATGCTATCAAAGAAGAGGATCACAGATTCTCTAATTTTTCCTGTAGTAGTCATTTTAGGTAATTCAATCTTCTTCATCGCTTTCGATCCCTTGTTCAGTTATTTTAATAGGAGTCTCTCCCTCAGGGAGACTAGGACTAACGGTTAGCTTAGCTATTCTTATATTATTTCTTCCTTTTCTTAGATAAATTCTTGTATGACTCATATGACCAACAATATTTCCCCCAACCGGTATAACTCCTTTTGTAAAGAATGCGTCGGGTTGACTCATAACTTGGTTAGTGATCACAGCACAAGTATTGAATGCTCGACTTAATCTCATTATTTTATGCATATGTTTATTCAGTAATTGTTGTCTTGAAGCAAGCATCTCTCTACCAATATATTCACTTCTGAAATGGCTTGTTAAACTATCAACAATAATTAATCGAATATTATTATTTTTTATTATCTCATCTGCGTTATCTAATAGGACTGTTTGATGTTCTGAAGTATAGGCTTCTGCAAAAATAATTTTTTTTAGAACATCATCAGGATTTAAACCAAATTTATTTGCCATTTGGATAATTCTTTCGGGTCTAAATGTATTTTCAGTATCAAGATACAAAGCACCACCATTTAATCCTCCTTCAATTTCGGGTAGTTGAACTGTAATACAAAGCTGGTGACATATTTGACTTTTACCTGTACCATATTCTCCATAAAATTCAGTTAAACTCTGAGTTTCGATTCCTCCTTTAAGTAGATTATCTAAACTTGAACACCCGGTTGTAAGATGTTTTATTTGTTTTCTTAGTTCTACAAGTTCATCTCCTCTAACGAAAGTAATTGCTATACTTTTTCTCGCTGCATCAATTACTTTTTCTGCTATGTCTTCACCTAAACCAGCAGTTATTAACTCGGATATTGTAGCCATGGCTATTGATTCAACAGTTTTAAAACCAACTTCTTTTAATTTTGTAGCTGTTGCAGGACCAACTAATGGTAAATCTTCAATATTTTGATATTTCACTTTATAATAATCTGGTCCTTTTGCTCCCATATAATACACCTAAAATTATATGAAACTTTTAGATACTTTAAGATTGTTCAATTATTTTTTTCGTTCTCGTCTAGTTCCAAAAACAATGGACCTTCATATCCACATTTATGGCACGTATAGATCGGAGGTAAAATTCCATAAGTGTTGTTTGAATAAAGTTCAGGGCTTTTACATTTAGGACAAAAAATTGGTTTGGGTCTACTAAATTTAACTTCTTTTAATGTATTTTTTATACTAGATAAAAAAGTCATATTATTGGACCTCAATATTTTCTTCAGGAAAACCTAATTCTAAAAGAACGTCTTTTACAACATCGCGATGATCTCCCATCAGCATTATTTGCTCATTTTTAGTAGTACCACCACAAGCACATTTATTTTTTAAGGTTGTTGCAATTTTTTGTAATTGAGTTCCTTTAGAATCTATGCCATCAATGATGGTCCATTTTTTGCTCCATTTGCGGTTTTCTAACCGGATTCGAATTCGCTGCTGTTCTCTACTCATTTCCTCACAGACACATATGTCTTTGGGAAGTCCACAGACAGGGCAAATTTCCGCCATTCTCAAAACATAATATCACTCTGTATACTAAAAGCTTTACTTTTTATTCTGAAAATTTACAATAATTACAATTTAAATGAATTAAATTTTATTTTTAATATTGACTGGATAATTAAGTATAATTTTGTAATAAGCTAAATGCATTTAAAGCATCCTTTGAATCAAGAATAATTATTGTATTTGTGAAACAGCTTATAAATTCGATAATATTGATGTTTCTACTGCTTAATAGTTGAGTAATAAAAGCAACAAAACCAGGTGTAGTTTCAACTTTTGATGGGCTAAGTAATATTAAAGCAACAAGATTGCTTATTACTTGAACTTGTTTAGGCATTTCTTCAGAGATTGTTGTTTGATCTACTATGTAGACATAGCTATCTGTTAAAAACGCAGTAACTATATAAGGTAAATTAATTTTTATTGGTGATGTTATTACAGCAATTTTATCTTGTAAACGAACTTTAGATTCTTTTAAAATTGATCTAACTTCTTCTTCCTGAAGTTTATTTTCTATTGATAATTCTTCTGCAACACGTATTACTGCTGCTTTAATTGCCTCTATGCTTCCCTCTCCAATTTCTTTTTTAAGCATCCGTGATAAAGCTGAGTAATTCACTATCCCCATTTTTAATGAATCTAAAAGACTTGGTCTTACTTGTATTACTTCACGAACTTGTTGTGCTATAGATTTTGTCCTATCTGATACATCGTTTACCATAATTGATACATTTTATTCTATATGATGATATCAATGATAAAGTTTTCTAAAAAAACTAGATTATTCATTTTCCCCAATCTTATAAATAAGTAACATCTTAATTGCATTAATTGGTGATTTACCTTATCTCGTGAGGAGTCTTTAGTAAATATTCTAACCATTGCATTACCTTTTCCTCCAAAAATTATTTTAGGATATAAAAATCTCGAGACAGTTTTTACAAGTGGCGATTTGTCAAGAATTTGTGATATATCTAGATCTAGTGCAAAATTTTATATTACTAAAATGGTTGAGCTCAGACTCATAACAAAAGTACCTAATAAAAGACTTTATCAAAAATTCCCCAATTCTTTAACTTTTTCGAGTTGGTTAAAAGATTTAATAAAATTTGCTATCGAGCCTCTCGAAATAGGTAGCCTTCCATTACCGCCCATAAATGATGAAGATGAAGTGTAGAAAATAATGTCTCTAAGAGAATTAGTAAAACCTACAGTAAAACATTCAAAACCAACAAGGACACTAAGTAGTAAACAAGTTAAAGCAATGAAAAAACGTGGTTATGATGCTGAGAGAGAAATAGTAAGTATGATGAGATCAATAGGATTTGATGCTTTACGAGTTCCTGTCAGCGCGCCTAGCAATGAACCTTTACCAGATGTTTTTGCTATTAAAGAAAATACTATTATCGCATTTGAGATAAAATGTCAAACAAAATATGCTTATTACAAAAGGGATCAGGTTATAAAACTTTTAGATTTTTTGTCTATACATAAAATTTATCCCAAGAGACTGGCTATCTTAGCTGCAAAATTCAAATATAAAGGGTGGTCTTTTTCAATTGTGGATAAACCTAACTCTTATACCCTAAAAATTGGAGAAGGAATGGCTTTTAAAGAATTAGAAAAACAATTAAAAAATTAAGATTATTATATATTAAACGGATCATTAATTTATTTTAGCAGGTTAATGAGTATGGTTAAAGAATTAAATTATGAAGAAGCAAGGTTAATTTGTAAAAATGATTCATTAAATTGTGAATCATCTGCAGATTTAAATCCTTTGAAACAAATTATTGGTCAAGATCGAGCAGTTAAAGCTTTGCAATTTGGTTTAAATATTAAAGATAATGGTTTCAACGTATATGTATCAGGAATGCCTGGGACAGGTAAAAAAACTGCAATAATGAACTTTCTTAATGAACAAGCAAAAATTATGCCAACACCCCCAGACTGGTGTTATGTGAATAATTTTAAAGATAACAATAAACCTAATGCATTAAAATTACCAGCAGGTAAAGGGCGCGAATTTAAAAATGAAATGGATAAATTTATTGAAGAAGTAAAAAAAGCATTAACTAAGTCGTTTGAAAGCGAAGATTATATTCAACGTAGACAAGAGACAATTAAAAAATTTGAGGAAGAAAAAAATGAATTATGGGAAAAATTAAATAAACGTGCTAATTCTGCAGGTTTTATTTTGCAAAGAAGCCCAGTCGGTATTGCCATAGTTCCAGTAATTAATGGTGAACCAATCTCTGATGAACAATTTGCTTCATTGCCACCAAAAATCCGTGACCAAATTCGTGAAAAACGTGAAAAAATTCAAGAAGACTTTAGAACAGCTTTCAGACAATTTAGAGATTTAGATAAAAATGTAGAAGAAGCAATTAAGGAATTTAATAAAAATGTAGCAACTTATGCAATGGACCATATTCTTACAAATTTAATCGAGAATTATGGAAAATATGATGAAGTAAAAGAATTTTTAGGCGAAGTCAAAAAGGACATTCTTGAAAATTTAAATTTAATACTTAGTTCTGAGAAACCTCAGCAACAGACAGTGCCTTTTTTAATGCCTGGTTTAAGGGAAGACCCTACTGAAAAATATAAAATCAATTTAATAATTGATAATACTGACGTAAAAGGAGCCCCAGTGGTAATGGAATTAGCTCCAAGTCACCCTCATTTATTCGGTATTATCCAAAAAGAAGCAAGGTTCGGAGCTCTTTTAACCAACTTTTTAATGATAACCGCAGGTTCAGCACATAAAGCTAATGGTGGTTTTCTAATTATACCTGTTGAAGACTTGTTAATGGATCCTTTAGCTTGGGATAGTTTAAAGAAAACTATAATAAATAAAAAAATTTCAACAGAAGATCTTGCACAAAGGCTTGGTTATATAGCTACAAAAACTCTAACACCTGAAGCAATTCCATTCGATGCTAAAGTAATACTAGTTGGTAGCCCAGATATCTATTATGCTTTATATCAACTTGATCGAGATTTTAAAGAAATTTTCAAAATAAAAGCAGATTTTGATACAACAATGGAAAAAAATAATGAGAATGTCAAAAATTACGCATCGTTTATCTGTACACTATGTAATAAAGAAAAACTAAAACATTTAGATACATCTGGTATTGCATCAATTATTGAATATAGTAGCCGTTTAGCAGAGGATCAAGAAAAGCTTAGCACTTGGTTTGCTAATGTTGCAGATATTATTAGAGAAGCAAATTACTATGCAAAAGAAGATAACGCTGAATTCATATCAGAAAAACACATCGAACAAGCGTTAGAAGAAAAAATTTATCGAAGTAACCTTATTGAAGAAAAATTAAATGAGATGATAGAAAAAAACATCATTCTAGTAGATACTTCTGGAGAAAAAGTTGGACAAATAAATGGTTTAAGCGTTTTAGGTGTTGGTGATTTTATTTTCGGTAAACCTAGTAGAATTACAATAAGTATAGGTTTAGGTAAAAAAGGTATAATTGATATTGAAAGAGAAGCTCAGATGGGTGGACCAATCCATACTAAGGGTGTACATATATTAATTGGATTTTTAAATGATAGATATGCTAAAGAATTTCCCTTAAGCCTTACAGCTAGGCTAGTCTTTGAACAAAGTTATAGTGGAATTGAAGGAGACTCTGCTTCAAGCACAGAATTATATGCAATATTATCAGCATTAAGTTCAAAACCAATTAAACAAAACTTAGCAGTGACAGGCTCAGTCAATCAGAAAGGCGAAGTCCAGGCAATAGGTGGGGTAAACCAAAAAATTGAAGGATTTTACCAATTATGTAAAACGAGAGGACTAGATGGAACACAGGGAGTCGTTATTCCTAAAAGTAATGTAAAAAACTTGATGCTTAAAAAAGAAGTTGTTAATGCAATTAAAGACGGAAAATTCCATATTTATCCGGTCTCTACTATAGATGAAGGTATCGAAGCATTAACAGGCGTTTCTGCAGGCACTATAGATGAAACAGGTGTTTATGGAACTGGTTCTATTAACCAATTAGTTCAAGACAAATTAAATGAAATGGCTGATAAAGTAAAAGACTGGACAGAGTGACTTTTTCGATCGTACAGTTTTTTTATGACCGTATCATTATTCTTTTTTGGCGTACTCATTGGAAGAAACCTGGGACGTAATTATAGTTGGTGGTGGACCTGCTGGTTTAACAGCTGGTATTTACACCGCCAGACATGGTCTAAAAACATTACTTTTAGAGCGAGGAAAAATGGGGGGTAGAGCTCTTGAAGCTCATTGGATAGAAAACTTCCCAGGGTTTCCTCAAGGATTAACAGGTCACCAATTAATGCGCCAATTTATTTCGCAAGCTAAAAAGTTTGGTGTAAAATTTTCTAGAGAAGTAGTTATTGGTGTAAATCTTTTTGATGATGTTCATAAAATGGTTTTAACAAGAAAAGGATTTTATCAAACAAAATCGATAATTATTGCTACAGGCACTCAAAAAACTAAACCAAAAATTCCGGGTGAAATAGAATTTAAGGGAAGAGGTGTAAGTTATTGTGCTGTATGCGATGGACCTTTTTTTAGAAATAAAAAAGTAGCTGTTTTAGGTTCAAGCGAAGAAGCATATATGGAAGCAATGCATCTAGCAGATTTTGCATCTAAAGTATTTTTCATACCTGATGCAAACAAAAAACCTAGCAAATTAGGAAGTATTAAGAGTAAAAGACATCCAATAAAAAAACATGATAAAATTGAATTATTAAATAATAATGGAAAAATTGAAATTATTGATAATGTTGATGTCTCCGAAATATGCGGTAGTGAAGCTGTGAATTGTGTCAGGTTAAAAGGAGAAAGATCTAATAAATTAGAAGTGGATGGAATTTTTATTCTTAACGACCATATATCAACAACTGAAATAATCCAAGAAACTGGTGTTATGATCGATGATACGGGTTGTATTATGGTTGATAATAGACAACAAACTAATATTCCTGGAATTTTTGCTGCTGGTGACTGCTGTTGTGCAGGGATGCAAGTAATCACCGCTGCTGGTGATGGAGGTAAAGCTGCTTTATCTGCTCTGAGGTATATTAAATCAATTAAAAATTAATTTTTTTTCTTTAGCAACTTTTTTCAAATAGGGGCTCTCATTTTATTTGGATAGAAATTGAATTACTTAATTAAATCTATGAAAGCTCGAGAAATCATCGATTCCAGAGGTAACCCAACCTTAGAGACTGAAATTACATTATCATCAGGATTAATAAGCAAAGCATCAGTTCCAAGCGGAGCTTCAACAGGTATATTTGAAGCAGTAGAACTTAGAGATGGAGGAAAAAGATATTTAGGGAAAGGTGTTTTAAAAGCGGTTAATAATGTAACGGAAATTATTCAACCAAAATTAATAAACTATGATGTTAGAGAACAAGAAAAAATTGATAAACTTTTATTAGAACTTGACGGAACAGAAAATAAATCTAATTTAGGTGGAAACACAATTTTAAGCGTTAGTTTAGCTTGTGCAAGAGCTGCAGCATTTCAAGATAATCTTCATTTATTCGAATATATTGATAAAAACGCAAACCTTCTACCAATTCCTTTCTTTAATATTATTAATGGTGGAAAACATGCGGGAAATCAAATTGATTTTCAAGAATTTATGATTGCACCTATAGGAGCAAAATCATTTAAAGAAGCATTACTCATGGGTATTGAGACATATCAAATTTTAAAAAATAAATTACAGAAAGAATATGGTAAGAATGCTATTAATGTAGGTGATGAAGGGGGGTTTGCTCCTCCAATGAAAACACCTGAAGAAGTACTTGATACAATTTCGTCAGCAATACAAGAAGCAGGATATGATAATACAATAAAATTAGCATTAGATGTTGCTTCAAGTACTTTTTATAAAGATAATTCTTATTTAATATCAGGGAAAAAATATACAACAAATCAATTAATAGATTATTATAAAGAATTAGTAGGAAAATATCCAATAATTAGCATAGAAGATCCATTATATGAAGAAGACTTCGATGGCTTTGCTGCATTAACTAAAGTTTTATCAATACAAATTCTTGGTGATGACTTATTTGTAACAAATTCTAAACGATTACAGAAAGGTATTGATCTCGGTGCAGCTAATGCACTTTTATGGAAAGTAAATCAAATTGGGACTGTAACAGAAGCTTTAGATGCTGCAAATTTGGCTAAAAAAAACGGTTATCAAGTGATGGCTTCACATAGGTCAGGTGAAACAGAAGATACTTGGGTTGCTGATCTTGCAGTAGGTATCAGTTGCGGTCAAATTAAATCTGGCGCTCCAGCACGTGGAGAAAGGACATCAAAGTATAATCAATTACTTAGAATTGAAGAATTTCTGGGAGAAAAAGCAAGATTCCAAAAAAATTTTAAAATAATTAAATAAATAATGATTAATAGCTGACTCTTGATGGGGATCCGTGAATATTATTGAACCAAAATTATCCACCATTAATTACTTCAGAGATAGCCATAGAATTATTAAACGGAGCAAGAAAGGTTTCTCTTGACTTAGGTTTAACCAAAACAGAAATTAAAATAGAAAGAGATACGATTTTTTTAAATGACAAACCCTTAGTAAGTTTAAATAAATTAAATAAAGTTTTAGAGAAAAAGGATACTATTTTTTTCTTAAAGGACGATGAAATTTTTATGGCAGCAATATCTGATGTTCACTATTATAAACTAGTAAATACTTCAGATGCCCCTACCATTGAAATCGATGGTATTAGAATGCATAGAACTAAAGGAACTACACCTACAAAAGATGCTATACTAAAATTGAAATTTCTTGGTGTGGATAAAGGCAAAATCCTTGATACATGCACTGGTTTAGGATATACGGCTATTGAATCATTGAAAAATAAATCTGAATTAGTAATAACTATTGAAAAAGATTTTAATGTTATACGAATAGCGCAACTTAATCCTTGGTCTAGAAATCTTTTTGATCAAAAAATTCATAATATATTGGGGGATAGTTATCAGATAGTAAATTTTTTACCCAAAAATTTTTTTGATTACATTATTCATGATCCACCTAGACTATCTTTTGCAGGTAATTTATATAGTGAAGTTTTTTATGAAAAAATGTATTCTATATTAAATTTCGGGGGAAAACTTCTACATTATACTGGTGAACCTGGGTCAAAATATAGGAGAATCGATTTACAGAAAGGAGTTCAAAATAGATTGAAATCAGTTGGCTTTAAAAAAATTAATTATTATCCTGAAATAATGTCGATTATTTGTGAAAAATAATTAGCTATATAAAATTCTGTAGACTTCATCTTGTTTAATAGCTTCAATTTTTAATGTTTCGCTATTTTTTTTCAATAATCTACCTTCTTTTAATGATTTTACTTCACCAATGATTGAAGCTCCAATTTTCTTATTAGATAATTCTTCAATAATTTTATCTGCTTTATGTTTGTCAGCAACAATTAATAATGTACCAGAAGACATTAATTTTAAAGGATCAATTTTTAAAAAATCACATATTTCTATAGTAAGTGGATGAAATTTTATTTTTTCTTCGTTAATTAATACCCCGATTTTTAAAGCCTCTGACATTTCATATATTCCATTTAGCAAACCACCTTCTGTTGGAGTATGTAAATAGTTTACTCCACCTGCGTCTATAGCTGTTAAAGCATCGGGTACGATACTGATTTTTTTTATCAAGTTTTGTGAAATTATTATTTTATTTCTATCAATTTTTTTTATTAACTGTTTATATAATTCTGTACTCAAAATGCTTGTTCCTTCAATACCTGCAGTTTTAGTCATAATAATTTTATCGTCAACTTCAATTTTTGAATTTATTATTAAATTTTCTTTTAATGCTTCACCAATCATAAATCCTGATATAATTGTCTTCTTTAATGTAGGAGTACATTCTGTATGTCCACCAATTATTTGTACTCCAATCTCTTTACAAGCATCATGCATTTGAGACGTAATTTCAGTTAATTGATCTTCTGTTGCACCTTCTTGAAGGAAAATGGTGTTAAGAAACCATTTTGGTTTAGCACCTCTAACTGCTACATCATTAGCAGTTATATGGACAACGAGGGTACCAATATTTTTTTCAGCTCCAGTTATAGGATTTGCTTTAACGACAAGAGCTTTCTCACCAAAGTCAATTATAGGAGCATCTTCACCTATTCCTGGACCTTTAATAATTCTATTTGAAAGAGTTCCAAGATAAGGAAAAACACACTTCTTCAATACTTCTGGTGAAACTTTACCTGTTAAAAACATCTTATCTTGAGACATGTCTTTAATCTATTATATAATTAATGGTTAATGTATAAGCATTAACTAGCCACTTTCACTCATCCCCCCCAAGTTGATTTGTTAGGATTTACAAAAAGCATAAATGTAATACTTGAAAATCCACATTGGGAGATTATCTTTGAGTGATTTACGCAGTGTCTTTGTGGATGAAGGCGTTTTAGACATTAATTACATACCACCTAAACTACTTCATAGAAATGAGGAAAAGAGGTTATTAGAACATTTTTTTGATTATCTTCTTTCTGCTCCCTATGAAATGAGCCAACGCGCAATAATTGTAGGTGGAGTTGGAACAGGTAAAACTGCGTTAGCTCAATTATTTGGTAGAGAATTACTTGAAAAGGCTAAAAAAAGGAGAGTCAAAGTCAGATATATACACGTTAATTGCAGAGAACTTCGTGGCAGCCTTTTTATGATACTCCGAAGAGTCGTCAAAATAATGCGTCCAGATTTCCCTGAGCGTGGTTATGCTGCTAACGAGTTGATGGAAATGCTAATGCAATTATTAGCTGAAGAAGATATGCAGCTTCTTTTAACTCTAGATGAAGTCGACTCTTTAATCGAAACTGAAGGAACAGATGCCTTATATACTTTAACAAGGGTACAAGAAGGCTCTTCAGAAGAGTCCAGAAGATTAAGCCTTCTATGCATTACTAAAGACATAAACATACTAAGAAAACTGGATAAAAGCACTTTAAGTAGTCTCCAACGTAGCTTAATTCAATTAAAAGAATATTCTTCTCCCCAGCTTTCTTCAATACTTTTGAGTAGAGCTGAAGCTGCTTTCAGAAAAGAGGCAATTCCATTAGAAGTTATTGATTTTATTTCAGAACTTGCTACTCAGGAACACGGTGATGCAAGATATGCGATAGATCTGCTTTGGAGAGCAGGTAAATATGCAGATCTTGAGATGAGCCGGCAAATTAATGTAAATCATGTTAGAAAAGCTGTTCCTAGCGTTTTCCCTACCCTTAAGGAGGAATATATCAACCATCTTAATCTACATGAACTTTATGTTCTATTAGCAATATCCCGTTTCTTTAAAAGTAAAAATCTACCAAATGCTTCTACAGGTGAAGTGGAACTTCTCTATAAAGTTGTTTGTGAAGAATATGGTGAAAAACCACGGGGACACACTCAATTTTGGAAATATCTAAACCAGCTGAAAGGATTTGATGCAGTGAATATTAAAATGGATTCATCAAGTCAAGGAAGAACTCAACTTATAAGTCTCACAAAAATACCTGCTGAAGATTTAGAAAAGGAGGTTTTGCGTTTAATTGAGCAGAAATAAGAACATTGCTGAAGAGATCCTTGGTAGCAAAGGCCGAATAAGGGTTCTTCAAGTCTTAACTCAAAGTGTAGAGCTTAATATTAGTGAAATTAGTAGACGTACAGGCCTTAACTATACTAGTGTTGAACGGCATTTAACGAAACTTGAAAAATATGGGATAGTAAAAGAAAAAAGGTATGGAAAAATAAGAATTTTTCAAATATTATTTACTAATTTAAACATACGTTTTGAAAAAGGCAGTGACCCTATTTTAGAAATTGATAATACTTCAGAATTTAAAAAATAATTGTTAATCAGAAACATTGTTTCAGTAATTTATTTTATTTCATCAAATTTTTTTATTATGTAAATATCTTTTATAAATGAAGTTTATGAGCTTATACCATTAGTGATCATATAATGAGTTCTAATGCTGAAGTTGCTTCGATTCTATACGAAATAGCAGAGATTTTAACTATAAAAAATGATAGATTTAGAAGCCGTGCCTATCAACAGGCAGCACAACGAATTACTAGTTTAACCGAAGATGTGAAAAAGATTAGAGAAAATGGCACATTGGAAGATATCCCAGGGATAGGAAAAAGCATATCTGCAACAATAATAGAAATTCTTGATTATGGACAATCAACTATTTTAGAAGAACTGAAAGAAAGTTTACCAAAAGGCGTCCAAGAGTTAATGGAGCTTGAGGGAATTGGTCCTCGAATAGCCATGAAATTTGTTACTGAACTCAAAATTGTAAACATTGATCAATTAGAGCAAGCAGCAAAAGAAGGAAAGATTAGAGACCTTAGAGGTTTTGGTGAAAAAAAAGAAGCAAATATTCTTCAATCCATTAAAGATTATAAAAATAGACAAACACGTTTCTTACTTGGATCAATTTTACCTGTAGTAGATGAAATGGTTCTTTGGATGAAAGGGTCAAGTTCTGTAAATAAAATTGAGGTAGCTGGCTCATTTAGAAGAAAAAAGGAGACAGTAGGTGATTTAGACTTATTAGTGGCCTCAAATAATGTAGATGAATCGTCTGAACGATTTATTTCAATGCCTCCAATTGAAAGAATTGTCAGCCATGGACCCACACGTAGTACCGTATATCTTAAAGGCCATTTACAGGTAGATTGTCGCATAATTAAACCCGAAGCTTATGGTGCTGCACTCCAATATTTTACAGGAAGTAAAGAACATAATGTAAAATTACGAACTATAGGAGTAAAACTAGGTTATAAGTTGAATGAATATGGATTATTTAATCGCGAAAACGATGAATTGGTTGCTTCGGAAACTGAAGAAGAAATATACAATTTATTGGGAATGGATTGGATACCTCCAGAATTAAGAGAAAACAGAGGAGAGATAGAAGCAGCTTTAGAAAGAAGACTCCCTCATTTAATTGGATATAATGAAGTAAAAGGGGATCTTCACTTACATACTAACTGGAGTGATGGAACAGCATCAATATTTGAAATGGTTGAAGCAGCAAAATCTTATGGTTTAAAATACATAGCAATTTGCGATCATTCAAAAAGTTTAGCGATAGCACATGGATTAGATGAAGACAGATTATCTAAACAAGGTAAAGAAATCGATAAAATAAACAAAAAATTAGATGATTTTAAAGTACTTAAGGGAATAGAATGCGACATTAAAGCTGATGGTAATCTAGACTTCCCTAAATCGGTTCTGAAAGACTTGGATTTTGTAGTTGCTAGCATACACAGTGGATTTAAGAATGATGAGAAAACCATGACTGAAAGGATTATATCAGCTATACATAATGATCATGTATCAACAATTGGTCACCCTACTGGAAGAATAATACAAAAAAGAAGCCCATACCAATTAAATTTAGAGAAAGTAATGGAAGCTGCAGCACAACAAAAAGTTGGTTTAGAGATTAACGGTTTTCCAGATAGGTTAGATCTCGACGATATTTCAACCCGAAAAGCAAAGGAGTTAGGAGTAAAATTAAGCATTGGCAGCGATGCCCATGCTCCAAGCCAGATCAATTTCTTAAAATTAGGTATATCTGTCGCTAGACGTGGTTGGCTGGAATACAACGATGTAATAAACACAAAATTTTAATATAATTATATTTTTTTAAAAAATATTTTTTCGATTAATTCAAAAAAATAATCTCGACTAGGTGGCCAAGTTAAAAACACACATAAAATGAGGCTAAAAAAAGTAATTACTAATTGAGTTAAAACATTTCCTAAAATATCATTAAAAAAATTAAAAATGTAACTACCAAATACCGCTCCAATCGAATATAAAATCGTTTTACCAAAGGCTTCGATAAAAAACAATTTATAAAAAGGTAAACGTCTTGTTCCAGCTAACATTATTATTGGCGTATCAGGTAAAGGCGTCATTGATACAGCTAGGATAGCCCATAATCCAAATTTGTTAATCCATTTAGCAATATAATCGGTGGTTTTGGTGTTCTCTGTAATTATTTCTGCTACACTAATCCCCAATAAATAAGGAATTAGATCACCTAAAGCTCCACCAATTCCTGCAACAGTTCCGAGTAATAATGGATTAAAATTACTTGATAATACTAAAAATAAGGGTATAAAAACGTCTCTAGCAACCATAGTTGCATGACTTAGTAGTGTAACAATAAAAATACCAAATAAGCCATATTTTTCCAAATCTGTTTGAAAAAAAAGAACATTCCAGAGGATTAAACCTGATACTAAAGATATTATAATTAATCCAATAAATATAATTGAATTTTTTTTATTCAAAACAATAATCCTCTTTTATTCACTTTATGATCATCTAATCTAATTACTTACTGTTAATTAATTAAATTTTAATTTTTAAAATCTCAAGAATATATTATGTAACTAGTAAAAATTTTAACTAGTAGCTAAAATATAGAATTGTAAAAGAACCAATAAAATTTGTACTGCAAATATTAAGTATAAATACTTTTTTTCTAATTTTGTTCTATAAAATAATGATACTCCTAAAAGAATAAAAAATAATGTCTGGAGTAACGAAACATCAATAACCATATTATTCATTATAGTATAAGAACTATATAAATAAAAATTATTAGGAATTTAGTACGGTTTTACAAGAATTTCATTCATTTTTAAGTCTTTTATTCTATTGGATTCTACAGGTGTAACAACCATTGCTGTATCTGCTCCGGCATGACTTCCTGCAACGCAAATTACTGTTTTGTTTGGGGGAACTGCATTACTATCAACTGCCATCATTGCTACTTCTGCACATACTTTAACTCCCTGCGAAAATAGGCGTAATGTATTAGCAATTATTACATTAACTGGTGGTATAATAAATGGAAGCACGCCATCTTGAGGTTGATTTTTTTCTGGTTTTTGTCTACCCATACCTACTGCGACTCCACCCGTAAGAACATCAGTACAAGTCACTACTTTGCCATATTTTTCAAGTTTTTCACGTGTTTCAGCGGATAAGCTTTGTATTCCAGATGCTCTATAACCGGTCTGATGGGTTACAAAAACAAGTTTAAGTCCAGAATCTTTGAATATTTCAACTGCTCTTTCACCTGTATATCCTGTTGAAGTTGAAACAATAATAGTGTCAATATGTCTTTCCTTTGCAGATTCTAGAGCAATTTTAAGAGTATCATCGGTGTGTTCTTTACCACCTTTATCCCATATAGTAACTTTTCTTATGCTACTCATTTTATTTCACATCAAAACCTGTTTTTTTAAAGAGATCGTAGCAGATAATGTTTTGTATTCAATTTAGTAGGTTGTGGATCTCTCTTTCACCAGTTATTGGAATATGTTTGCCACAGTTTAAACAATTCATTTTATCATTTAGATTCCATCCAGTGATTTCGTAGCCTACGCGATTAATTACATGTTTACCACAATTGGGACAAATCGTGTCCTCATAACCTTTTTCTGAGACATTACCTATGTAAACATAATTTACTCCTTCAGATTTAGCAATATCTTTTGCTTTAATCAGAGTATTAAATGGTGTCGCAGGAATATTATTAAATTTATAATTAGGATAAAACCTACTAAGATGTAAAGGTACATCAGGACCCATTTCGTTAACTAAAAATTTTGCCATTTTCCTTGTTTCCTCTGGATCATCATTAATATTAGGTATTATTAGAAAAGTAACTTCAATATGTACACCACGACGATGCATTTCAATAGTTGCATTTAATACACTCTGAAGATCAGCTGAACAATATTTGCGATAAAATTCATCGCTAAACCCTTTCCAATCAACATTTGCAGCATCAATTAAATCAACAAAACGTTCTAATGCTTCAAGGCTTACATAACCGTTAGTAACAAGAACATTCTTAATATCCTCTTTTTTAGCTATCTTTGCACAATCCTCTACATATTCCAAATTTATTAAAGGTTCATTATAAGTATAAGCAATACTTGTACATTCCTGTGTATGTGCCGTATCTATAATATAATCAGGTGGCCAACGTTGTGTTTTTCCTGTTGGTGGTTTAGCCATACTAATATGCCAATTCTGGCACCATGGACAAGTAAAACTACACCCAACACTACTAATGCTCAAAGATAAGCTTCCTGGATAAAAATGAGCTAAAGGTTTTTTCTCAATTGGATCAACAGCAATAGAACTTAGAATGCCGTATGTCTCGTTGTATATTTTTCCATCTCGATTACTTTTTGTTCCACAAAATCCGTTCTGTCCTGGTTTAATAACGCATTTTCTGGGACAAATAATGCATCTCGTTGTATTATCATCAATTTTTTCTTGATATCGAGATAACATTTTTATCAATTAAATATTAAAACGTCTCTTTTAAATATCTTCTATTAAAGATTAAATTATTTAAAATATTATAAATACTGATTATGAATGTGGAGAATTTTTAATGAAAATATTTTTAATAATATTGGTATAAAAAGAGCTCTTCCAAGATATCTCGATGTTTTAAAAGGGAATAAACTTCCATATTATGTATTAGATCGAAATTATTTAGCGAATTTTAGTTATGAAATGTCCATAGAGGATTTATGGGATCTACACGAAGAAATATTAGATAATTATAATGAGATTATAAAAGAAAACATAGGAATGAAAACTGATTTTAATTTCTCTTTTCTATCATTAAAAATTGAAATTGCTAAAAGAATTATGGAGTCTTGCATTTTTTGCGAAAGAAGGTGTAAAATAAACCGCTTAGAAAGCAAAAAAGGTTATTGTGGATGTGGTAACAACTTTTCTTTATCAAATGCTTTTCCCCATATGGGTGAAGAACCTGAATTAATTCCTTCAGGAACAGTATTTACTTGTGGTTGTACTATTAGATGTCTTCATTGTCAAAACTACGAGATAAGTCAATGGTATGATAAGGGAATAGAGATTAACTCAAGTCAAATGGCGAAAATAGTATTAAACCTGAAAGAAAACGGATGTATAAACATCAATATGGTTGGTGGTGAACCAACACCTAACACTTACTTATGGTTAAAAACAATGGGAGAAACATCATGTATTTTACCTACAATTTGGAATAGCAATAGTTATTACAGTATCGAGACTTCGAAACTGTTAGCTGGTTTTATTGATGTTTATCTTCTAGATTTTAAATACGGTAATAATGATTGTGCTCTTAAAATATCTGGAGCTGAAAATTATTTTGAGGTATGTAAAAGAAACCATTTAATGGCAAAGGAATACGGTGAACTGTTAATCCGTGTACTGGTTCTCCCAGGACATAATGAATGTTGTACTCGCCCAATTTTAGAATGGATAGTAGAAAATCTTGGTGAATGGACCCGAGTAAATCTACTTTTTCAATATAGACCTGAATGGAGAGCATCTGAAATAAATGAGTTGAAAAGACGTCTCAATTCTAATGAAATAGCTGAAGCAATAAAGATAGCAAAAGATGTTGGTTTAAAAAACCTTGTTTAAAAATATTTTTGGACTTCCTCTTCAGTAAGTTTTTTAAAAGTTTTTTTAGAAGAAGGAATAATTGCTACATTAATATTTTCTGGTTTTAGACTACTTCCATATGCAGTTTTAACTGCTTCAATACATAATTTAGTAATATCATCCAAAGACATGTTTGAATTATATTGTTTTTCTAAAATTTCTTTACCTTTTTCACTATTCATACCTAAAGCTGTAGCTTTGTAGCCTCTATAACTTCCGCTGGGATCTATACTTAGAAGATGGGGCCCAGTGGAATCTACACCAGCAATTATCATACTTACACCAAAGGGTCTTATCCCAGCATTTTGCGTATATTGCTGCAAAAGATCTCCAACGTTTATCACTAATCCTTCTATGCCTATTGGTTCATCATAAGTCATTGTATGACCTTGGCAAGCAAGGCGTGCTTCTCTTACTAATACTCTTGCATCTGGACTAAAACCAGCAATTACAGTGGCAACATGAGTATCTAATTCAAAGAGTTTTTTGCTAAAACGAGAATCTTCAAGACTACTACTTAAAACTTCAACTGCTGTTAAAACTACACCATCTTTAGTATAAGCACCAGCAACAGGGGCTCCACGTTTCACTAGCTCTAAAGCATATTCAACTTGGTATATTCTACCCTCTGGTGAAAAAATTGTTATTGCTTCATCATATTCTCTTCCTCTAGACATTCTAGTCGCCTTTGTTAAACGAATGTTAAGCGTCTATTTAAACATCATTTAACCATACTTTGTAGTATCAAAATTCGTTATTTAAAATAATATTTTTTTAGTCAAAAACTAATAAAATAATCTTAACTATGCCAAGGTTGAAATAATAGTTCATTAAATAGTTTTTTTTCTATACCATATCTTTTTAATGGTTTTGTTAAATGTCGCTCTGCTCTTGGAGGTGGTAGATAGGTTTTAACTTTTATTTTTCTATCAACTTTTTCAATGTTCTTTGTTAAAGTTAGGTCTCTATATCCACATTTTTTGCATCTTAATCCTTGACCTATTCCCATTGATTCTGTAGCTGATCCACATTTGGGGCATTTTGGATTAGATAATTTCATAATATCTACTAAATTCAGTATTTCTATTTTTTCAACATTTACTGTTAGGCTTTCTTCAATTTTTTTTATGCTTCCTGAAACTATTACTTCATCTTCTGGTCTTAATTCTCTAATAATTTCCCGAAATTTACCTGAAGGTTCATAGACACTACAGTCAATTTCTCCTGTATCATCATAGATTTTAAAAATTACGTGACCTCCTAAAATAATCCAAGGCATTTTTAATATTTTTGCATGAATCGTTGCTGGGTTAAATTCTTTTAATTCAGAAATTTTGTATTTTTTTTCTATATGTTGGTCTGTTCCTTGATTTGATCTATATATTATCCAACATTCAACTGGTTCAATTGGTTTTACTATTTTAAACCCATTAAAAACTGACTCAGCGGTTTCACCTCTGATACCATATAATACGGGGTCGGGTCCTCTAGGAGCAATTAAAATTTGGTTAGTATCATAGTCAATATTGTTGAAAGTTTCGGTTTCAAGTTTATCCATTTCAAAAACAGATTTTTTATCAAGTATTCTCTTTTTACCTCTATATTGAGGTAGTCTATATGTCAATAATTCAAAGGTGTGATCTTCTTTTAAGGTTCCTCCTATTGCTGCTAATGCCCCAATTAAACCGCGTCTATTTTTGAATCCTATTGCATTACAGCAAAATTTGTTTATTAATTCCTCAGCTTCTTCTAATTTTACTATCGTTTGAACCACTTTTTTTGAGAAGTATTCCATCTCCTCGGGGATGCTTCCTTTATGAAATACTATACCTGGATTCGTGTTATCACAATTAAAATCAGCTTGTTTCTCAACTTCTTCAATTATTGTTTTTTTAATCTTAAATTCTAATTCATCATCGAATTCAATTCGTAAGCATATTGCTCCATTGCCTCTTGTTTTCCAAGGTGCATTAGGATTTAATCTTAATAAAATAGGATAATCAGCAAACCTTACTCCCATCTTTACAAATTTCTGAATTAAAGTAGCAGCTATATATGTTGTACATCCACCTTTAGGAGAATCGGTATCATCTATACCAACATGAAGCAGCAATTGAACTCGTGAGGAGAGAAGTACGATAGTCTAAAAAGTTTATTCTAATATAATCGATTAAATTATAGATAATATTAAATTATCTAAGAGAGGTATAGAACAGAAATGCTTCTAGAAGCTAAAATTGATTCACTTAATCAAGCAAAAGTAGAAGGATACATTCAATTAGAAAACAACTTTCTCCCTCAGCCCATAACCTTCCTAATTGATACAGGTTGCTCCCAAACTTGTCTTCTACCAGATGATGTTGTCCGTTTAGGAATAGAACATAATAATTTACCTATAGTCACTAAAACAATTATTACAGCAAATGGTCCAGTGAATCTGAAATTGTTAACAAAAGTTGAAGTAAGTATTCCTATTGTAGGAGGACTCTTTGAAAATAAAAGAAAAATTATTAAATTTCCTATAAATGAGCTCGCTTTCTTGCCACCTAATCTAAGTTATAAACCTCTACCTTCAAACATGGTATTTAGTCTACTCGGAATGGACGTACTAAGATTCTTTCCACGTTGGACATGGAAAAAAGATAAACTTATAATGGATTTTGGGAAAAACGAATTAGATTCTCTAATCCAAAGTTTAAAAATTTAAAAAGAAGGACACAAAACTTAAACTACTATCATTGTGAGTGTGCTTCTGACTTTATCTAATCGTCTTATTTTCCAACTAATGATATCTTTCAACTCTTGCATAGTTTCTGTTTCAATTCTAGCAATAATATCATAAACACCATAAACCATATGAGCTTCTCGTACTTCTTTTACATCTTTTAAACCTTTCAAAACTTCTGTCTCTGCACCAATCTCAGCATTGATTAATACAAACGCTGTAGCCAAATATACACCAAATAATATATCAAATTAAAAGTACTTAAAAGTTACCAGTATAATATGTTATTTTTTCTAAAAAACTATTTTTTTAAATATTTATTTATTTCTTGATCCTTTTTAATATTCTAATACGTGAGTTTTAAAATCTATGAGATGTATTTTTCATTATTATGATCTTGGACGATTTTATATCCGTTATGGATATGAGGGCAATTGAATTAAATGCCAATTATTTAGGTGTACCAAATTTAATTTTAATGGAAAATGCCGGAAAAACAGTTGCAGATATTATTACCTCAAAAAGTAAAAAAACTGATTTAATTACTTTTTTTTGTGGTTTAGGTGGAAACGGTGGAGATGGATTAGTTGCAGCTAGACATTTAGCTTCTAGAGGATATAAGATAAAAATCATAATAATAGGTGATCCAACTCTAATAAGATCTGAAGAAACTCAATTAAATTATTCAATTATTAATCAAATGAAATCGAGCCTAAATGTTGAAATAGTTAAGGATTCTTCTGAATTGAAGGAATATAGTTCTGAAATTATTGTAGATGCATTGTTGGGATATAATTTTAAAGGACCACTAAATAATTTACTTAAAGCTTGTGTTAATAAAATAAATGAATCTAATTGTTATAAAATTGCTATAGATGTTCCAACTGGAATTTATGCAGATACTGGTGAAACATTCGAGGAGTATATTAAAGCAGATCTCATAATATCTTTCCATAAACCTAAACTCGGGTTCAAAGAAAAACCCAAAAATTTTGGTGAAATAAAAATAGTTCCAATAGGGATTCCACCTGAAACAGAAATTTTTACTGGACCAGGTGACATTCTGAAAAACCATAAAACCCGTTTACCCGATAATCATAAAGGAATGTTTGGAAAATTGCTTGTTATTGGAGGAAACTCAATGTACTCTGGTGCCCCAACTTTAACAACGTTAGGTGCATATAAAATCGGTCTAGATTTAGTTTATACTGCTTTACCAGAAAAAATCGCTAACACTGTTTCAGGGTTTTCTCCAAGCATAATTACTTTAAAATACCCACAAGACCATTTAACCGAAAAGAGTTTAGAACTTATTGAACCTTTTATTGAGAAAGTTGATTCTGTTGTTATTGGGCCAGGAATTGGGTTAAATACAGAGACAAAAAAAGCTGTAAACAATCTGATAAGTATATGCGAAAAGCGAAAATTACCAACCTTACTGGATGCAGATGCATTAAAAATATTTTCTGAACAAAAAAGAATTTTGAATTGTCCAACGGTTTTTACACCAAACACTATGGAGTTTAAAATTTTAACTGGCATTGATACTAATTTATCTCTAAAAAATAAAGCCAAGATTGTAGAAGAAGAAGCAGAAAAATTAAATGCAGTAATTTTATTGAAGGGAAATACAGATGTTATAAGTGATGGTTTTAAAACACGTTATAATCAGACAGGCAACCCAGGAATGACGGTTGGAGGAACTGGCGATGTTCTTTCTGGAATTGTTTCTGGATATCTAGCTCAAAAGGTAACGCCTTTTGAAGCTGCATGTTCAGGAGCTTTTATTAATGGTGTAGCAGGAGATATTGTTTTTAATGAAAAAGGATACCATATCCTTCCTGAGGATCTTATAATTAAAATCCCAGAAGTTATTGAAAAATCAATTAAAGGAAAATTAAAAAAAATAATTAATTAATTTTATCTCCTTATAGTAGTTCCTGCAAGAGAAATGCTAGCTCTTAATCCTTTTAATGCTGTTGGATAATCTTCAAAAACTGCTTTTGTTGAAAAACCATTTACTCTATCCATATATGGAAGTATTGAAACTGCATCAGCCATGGTTGGTGTACTCCAAATAACCCTGACTTCAACAGGAGCATTAACCCAAAAAGGTTCAATTTTATTTACTTTCCCTAAAGCTTCTTTTACATTATCGTAAATTACTTTTCTTGCTTTTTTTGGATGAAGACACTTAGCTGAAAGTCTACCAACAGCCCATTTCACTATAGCAGTGCTAATTTCTGGTACAAAATTTTGAGCCTCATAAGCTACCGCTTCATCTCCAGAAATAAAAACCGATGGAACATCATACCAACCAGCTAAAGCTGCATTTAAACCAAACTCACCTGTTTCTCTACCATTAATGAAGATTCCATTTACAGCAGAACCAGATATTGTGTGAGAAAGAACTGCTTTTTCTGCACCAGCCATTGCATGATAACCAACATAGAGAGCAGCATCGAAACCCTCTTCAATTCCTTCCATCATCGAATTTGGTTTAGGTGACCCCCTAATCAGATACGCTGCTTCATTAACATCTTCTGGTTGAAGATTCCTCATACCACCATGAGCATCAGAAACAATAATTTCTTTAACACCAAAATCTAATGCAGCATCTATAGCTGCATTCAAGTCACCAGCCATCATCTTCCTATAATAATTATATTCACTAGTGTCACCACCAGTTTGTGAACCATCAACAACACCAGTAATTCCCTCCATGTCAATGGAGATAAAAATCCGTTCAACAGAATTTTTTTGGACTAAACCCCTTCACCAATACTTATAACAATATTACAATGATAAGATTTTTTCTAAAAAAAATAGAATAAGCATAATACAGCAATTCCTAAAAAACGATATTATTACAAAATTACTAATATTAAATATTAAAGTAAATTTTTACCGAGCAGGTTTACGAGTTTTTCCAAGAATCAACAATTTTAGAGGCACACCATTTACTTCACGTACCTTATATCTTACTCCAGGAATATCACCCATCGAACGACTACGAGGCCCATGAATACCTTCAATAGTAACTTCATCGTGTTCATCAACAAAATTTAATGCACCATCACCCGGTAAAAAAGCAGTGGCTAATCTACCATTCTTAATAATTTGTACACGAACACACTTGCGAATTGCAGAATTAGGTTGCTTAGATTCAACACCAACTTTCTGTAAAACAATTCCTCGACCCATAGGGGCTCCTTCAAGTAAATCCTTCTTTTCAGTTTTCCGTTTTAATTTAAGAACATAACTCTTACTCTTTAACTTCATTTTTTTCCTTTTTTTCCTCAAATTCCGAGCAGTATACAAACCATTAGGCACTATAATAAACTCCATTAAATTTACTAAGATTAAGGTAAACCTAAAATCCTTTAAATTTATGTTTTACACAATATATTAATAGAAACGAAATCTTAAAAACATTATCTTTAATA
>JAFGHP010000050.1 GCA_016930055.1 Candidatus Bathyarchaeota archaeon
TAAATCAAGATTAAATTAAAGTTCTTTTAACTTTATTCTATTGCATGACGCTCGTACAATCAAACGAATTTATAAGAAACAGAGTCGACGTTCTGTAAGTTTACTTGAACTTTATGACTTTTTCGAATCAAACGCTGTCATTATACAAAAAACCTGCTCTGACATAAATACCTGCATTGAGTCTCCTGAAAAGATAAAATGTCATCAAATTACTCTATAACAGCGCTCTAGCCTCAGTGTTTTGTACTTTGACACTATGTATTCATATTTGCATTATAACGTTTTCTTGTTGGTTTCTATAGCAAAATTTGATATAATGTTTTTACCTCATAATTTCCCTCAGTATGCCTCATATGAAGATGTAATATGGAAGATATAATATTGAAGATGTAATATGATTTACTTACAGGACTTTACACGTCCTTACTCTATATGAGGTGAATGTTCAACAGTCTGAGTACAATCTTAGCGCATTAGTTGAGATGTTGAAAGAAAGTGAAATAAATGATTCTAAAACAAAGAAAGATAGTAAAGGAAATGATAGCCATGAAGTTGTGGTAACACAGAATGGAGTTGAGATAACATTATAAAGATGAATCATAAGGCGGATTATTAAGTAAATTGTAGGAATTCATAGAAAAATTGGAGTCTAAATAAATGCTGTTATAAAGGAGGAAAGTCTCTTCTTTGCTCTTCTACTATTTTACGTTTATATATATCAAAAGCTTGTTTTTAAGGTGATTTTTTTAGTTTGTAATCTTTAAAGACCTACGATAGTTATATGGCCCCCGCCTAGGTTTTAAAAAAGTGATGTTATACTTGATGGTATTGTGCTCTTTGAAATACTGAGGCTCTATAGTTCTTCATTTATCTTGATGGAAGATTTTTATAAATCTAAATTTATTTCTAAATTATATCTATCTTCTTCTGTGTATAGTGTAACCTTAACTATATTCGGTAAAATAATTCTATTTTGAGGAGCATAACGATATGGGGGTAAATATCTAAATTCATCGACGATATAGTATTCGGTTAACGCTTGGTATGATTTTTTCCAAAGAAGAACTATATTGTCATATGTATATGGTAATATATCGGTACTTCTATTAAATGCTATTTTAGAATAGTCGGGAAGAAGGACAAGTTGCCCATTTAGAGATGTACCTAGACTTACTGGCTCAGGGTTACTAATCCATCTGCCAAAAACTGTTTTGCTTTGTATCTCAATAATTGCATGTAACCTACTAAGTGTGTTTAGTTTAAAAATCTTATTTAGAACATCTCCTAAGTTCTGGATTTTTAAATACACTTGTCCTTCTACATTTACGACTTCCCACTTTATGTTTGGAGTCTGAAAAACCTTCAACAATTCAAGGAAGAGATACCCCAGGTAAATAGACACTAATATTAGGTAAATCTCTTTTAAGATATTGTAATCATTTAGGCTAAAACTGATATTTATCAAACCTAGATATGAACTTAAATAATGCAGTGTAAGAGGGAAAAAGAGGATAATAATTGGTGAAATATTTCTTGCTAATAACTCAAGAACTTTCTTAGACTTTATATTTACTACCCCATTCATTTATCTACAAAATAACAAATAGTTGCAGGGCAGCGTTGTTACCTTGGATTCTATCAAATATCCGACTTTTGCTCAATTTAGAAACTCCTCGTCAGTTACTTTAATGTCTGGGTAGTTAAGTTGCATATACTGTCCCTTTCTCCTATAATTCGTTCATACAATCGAATTAAGTCTAAACTCAATTTTTTGAGCATGACGCAAAACCCACTGTTAGATAAAGACGGTCTTCCGTCTTACCATCATCTAACAGTGGTTACTAGGGGAAACCCTAGTAGATAGCTCCGAAAGGACTATCGGTAAGCGGGAGGCCATTTTTGTTCTCCGATTTTAATTTATATTTAAAACTATGAAAAATTCTCAAGTTCAAAATACAAAATTCACAACAAGTAGATTTTTGGAGCGTATGTCTAAATCATTAACATGCACAATTTTAGGCTGTTTAGCACTTGGTGCTGTTATTTTTAGCATTATCTTTGGATGCTTTTTGTCGATTTTGCTTGTCCAATAAAATCTATAAAAAGTGAAATAAATTGACATCAATTCAATTAGAATGAATATAAAAGAGGCAAGAAAAATTCTAGGTAAAAAATATGACAGGGTATCAGATAAAACTATCATGAAAATTGTTCACGAGCTCGAAGAACTTGTTGATATAATTTATAGTTCTTACAAGAATAAAAAGTCGGTTCGTAATAGAGAGTAATAGTTACTGTAGGTTATGTAATTTACAAAAACTACGGAAATCCTTTGTGATTGTAGTGAGAAAGTCTGGAAGCCCAGCAAAATTAAGAACATCTATAAAGTATCCCTTCCATTCAACTAATATTCTCTTTTCTTCTTTAGTTGTGATTTTTTCATGTGTTTCAAAATGAGCAGAAATAATAGGTGTTTTTGTTATAATGCATGGATAGATAAATATAGTTTTGGGAGCTATACTTTCTTGCTTGATATAATTATATTCCAGAGGACTTGTTACCTGTTTTATTGCCTTGAAAATTTGAGAGCTAGTGGTTGTTTTTTTGAACAACTCAATGTTAGAGCGATGAACGAGATTTTTTATGTAGTGATGAAATAAGGATTTTCTATCTAGTTGATTTGAAAGCGAGTATCCTTTACTGCCAATTAGTTGCTTGTCAGGAATACTTCCTCGTGAGAAATAATTATCGAAAAATACCCAGGGATGCTTCTTTTCATCCTTACACTCAACGATTAAAACGTACTTAACCCCGATACCAATGCCATTTTTGTTTTTTCTTAGCTCTGTTTTTTCTGCTATTACATCAATTTCTCCAACTAAATCAGAATGAGGCATGTCATAAATATCTCCATAAGCAATATTCCATCCATTCTCTTCCAATATACCACCTACTTCAATCTCAAAAGGAACTCCTGTATTCTTTATACCAGCTATAATTTTTCTTTCATCAAGTTTCATGGGTATTTATAAAACGTAACTAAAAATCTATGCCACTAATAAAAAATCCAATTCCCTATTGAAAATCTCAGAAAACTTCTCTTTAGGAGTTGGGCTTTCTAAAATCAGTTCTGCTACCTTTCTTGCATAGTTGCCTTTAATAATTCCCTGCTGAGAATATTCCTCAACACCATCTATTTCATTATTGAATTCACTCTTTATTTCCTCTGGGTAGAAGTCCTCTATTGAATGTTTTGATAACTGTATGAATCGGTCCCCAAGCAAAGATAGCTTTTGATAACAGGGCTCTTCCTTTTCGTCGTCAGGTACTTTATCTACAATGACACAATATTTATCTTGATAGAAGGGGTTACACTTTAATAGAGTTCGTTCACTATCAAAGTTCTTAATACGTTCACTCAGGTTATTGGCCTTTTTCCATCCACTGGAGGAAATAAAAGCTATATCCTTAATGATATTTGCTTCCTTCAGGGGTTCAAGTAATTGGCGAAGACTATCTTCTTCCAAGATACAGTAGTTTTCGGGATATCCAAGGTCAGTTTCATTAGCTCCTAGCATAGCTGCTACGACATTAGCAATCTTTTTCCCATTAAACCCACTTTTTCCTTCTCCTAAAGTAAAACTTTCATCTATAGTCTGACCATCTTTAAGCATGTACACCTTTTGATTATCTTTATACTCTCCAGACTTTGAAATAATAAAAGGTGAATGTGTGGTAACAAAGATAGTAATTTGTCTATCTTTAGCAAATTCTTCTAGTATTTTAGGTATTAATTTCTGGAATGAAGGATGAAAATTTGATTCAGGTTCTTCAATACAAATTATAGGTTCTGGTTTTGTTGTCTGTACGGCACTTATTAACGAATAATAAAACCCTAGTAATGCTATATATCCTGACGCCAGAGATTTGAGATTTATTTCTGTACCATCTTCAAGTTTTAACTGTATAACAATATTTTTGTATAGAGACCTGTACATATCAACCACTTTTTTATCCCAAAATTTATAGCGATTGATGAAATTGATGATATTATCTTTTGGAAAATTCTCTGGAGTATTGTCTAGATTAAAGAAAATATTCTCTGAAAGAGGATTCTCCTGATAGTTGCCTCTATTTGTCGTGAGGTAAAAGACCTTGTATCGTTGTTCGATATCATAATTTGTTCCCTCATGAAAATGTTTAACTACTTTTAATTGCCCGTTACGAAGACTACTTTCATCCAAATTAATTTTTACCTCACTATTTGTATCCTTAAAGTGTAAATTGAATTCGTGAAATACTCTATCTAATTCGCCAAAACATTTAATAAATTGAACTGTATTTTGCTCATTTTCAGTATAATATTCTTTTTTCATTGCAAGAGCAATTCCTTCTAAAACAGCACTTTTGCCAGCACTATTTTCTCCAACTAAGTAGTTGACCTTGCTTAACTCAAATAGCTCGAGTTGTTTACCAATTGTTATTTTGTATCCTTGAAGGTTTAGGTAATTTAGCATATCTCTGTAATGATACTTAATTATTTTTGTTCAGTAATTTCTCAATATCTTCTCTTCTATACATTCTTCTGCCTGTTTTCGTAGCTCTTACTGCCTTTAAAATCCCCTTTTCGTCCCAGTTCCGAAGTGTATCTATATGTACACCCAAAAGGTCTACAACCTCACCAATTGTGTAAAGTTTCTTTTCTATTTTTTGTTGCTTTTTCTTCTGTTTTTTCATATACTGAAGGTAGTAATTTCTAGGTATTTCTATGATAGCATATTTTATGAAAGAGGGAAAGAAATTTGAATTGATGTAGATTTAATTATAGCGAGGGCAGCACTTGAACTAGAGATACAGAATAATACTATGAAAAATAATATCGAAACTCAGAATGATTTAATAAAGCTGCTATACCCAGAACTCCTAAGTGATTCCCAACCAAGTAAAAAATCGAAAAATATAAGGTATGTTCTATATGCACGTAAATCCACAGATGACCCTGAAAGACAAACAAAATCTCTTCCTGACCAAATTTTCGAATGTGAAAAATTCGCTAAAGACAATAACCTTAAAATAATAAAAACTGTACAGGAGAAAAAGTCGGCCAAGGAACCAGATATCAGACCCAAATTTAGGGAAATGCTAGATAAAATTGAAAACGGTGTTTATGACGGAATACTGGCTTGGCATCCTGATAGACTTGCTAGAAACATGCGAGAAGCTGGAGAGATTATAGATTTGATTGATAAAGGAATTATTGAAGATTTGAAGTTTACTAGTTTTTCATTCGAAAATAATCCCAGCGGTAAGATGTTACTAGGCATAGGCTTTGTGCTAGCCAAACACTACTCTGAAAAATTGGGTGTTGATGTTTCTAGAGGGTTAGGAAGAGGGATAAAAGAAGGTAAAGTGTTTGAAAATAAACACGGGTATTACAAAGATAAAAATAATTTCCTATGGCCAGATGGCAAAAACTTTGACATACTTGTAGAGGCTTGGAATTTAAAGCTAAGAGGCAGAACAAATGTTGAAATATCAGAATTTATAAACAAGAGAGGATATCAGAGGGCTAAAGGGAAAGGAAAGAACGTAAAGCGTATAGATTTTCAAATGTCCCATAAAAAGCTCTCAGAGCTGTTTAGAGACCCCTTTTACACAGGAGTACATAAATATGGGGACAACTTCGCTAACCTTGTTGATATATATGACTTTACGCCTATGGTAAGTGTTAAAGCGTTCAAAGCGATAAATAAACTTAACAACATAAACAAAGCATTTAGAACAAGAGTTAGAGGTTATAGAGAAGGGCAAAGAATTGCGGAGTTTCTTAATGGTAAAGTAATTTGCTCTGAATGTAACAAACCGAAAATAGCGGGCGTAACTCCAAAGAGGCTAAAGAATGGTACCATAAGAAGATATTTTTACTACCGCTGCGAAACAGATAAATGCAAGCTGAAAGATAAATCTACAAGAGCCAAAGTTATTACAGATTTTGTTTATGAATTTCTTGACCAGCATAGCTTTGCTTCAAAAGAAATGTACAAAAACTATAAGGAAGAAATAGATAAAATGAAAGCAAATCGTATTAGAGAGCTTAAATCAGAACTGAATGTTGTAAATAGACGTATAAGAGACGAAAACGAAAAGATATCTAATATAAAACAGTTGATTATAAAAGAGCAGAAAGATGAAACAATACGAGAGGAATTTAAGGATGATTTAAAAGAAGAAAAGAAGCGGCTGGCGAAATATTTAACTCAAAAAGGAGAGATTAAAAGCTTAATTAGAAAATGTGAGAATATAAATATCACTTTTGCTAAATTCCTTGAACTTTTTAAGAAGTTGCCCGAAATACTAAGGAAAACACGTTCTCTTAACAAGAAGGATAAAATTATAAGGAAGATTTTCTTGAACTTTACGGTCAATCAAAAGAAAGTGCTTTCGTATAAGCTGAATTCCCCATTTAAGGAATTCATGGAAAGGCAAAAAAAGGCTAAAATTACGAAGAGTCGGGGTAGCCGGACTTGAACCGGCGACCTCGCGTACCCGAAACGCGCGCTCTAGCCAACTGAGCTATACCCCGACTTTGCAA
>JAFGHP010000051.1 GCA_016930055.1 Candidatus Bathyarchaeota archaeon
AAAGAAGAAAAAGTTTCTCCAAAATCCTCTATAAAAGGATTATTTAATATTATACCATACTATCAAAGTATAATAATTTAAATAAACTTTTAAATTATACAATGATTAAATAGGATGTTTTTTTCTGACAAGGCAGTCTTCCTGCTTATACTAATTCATCATGAGTTGCATATATCTCCGGAATAAAGACAGGAAGTTAATTATTTCAATTATAAAAGAACAAATACACGACATCATTCATTTCCCTCTAAATTAAGACCAACTAAGGAGTTTCATCTTCTTTGTTCTACATTAGATCTCCTTTTTTGGATGATAGCAGACGATGAAGTCTATGAGGGGGTATGAATTGATTTGATTTTAGGTCTGATTATAGTCGTGGTGTAGCTCATATAATATAGAAGACAGCAGTGAATATCCATTGTGAAAACCTATAGTTTTTCAAGTATTTATAAAAATTGTAGTAAACCTTATCTTTTCAAGGCTTAAACTTATTTAAATAAAGAGGTGTTTTCTACCAAAAATTGGTGATCCTCTATGAATCATTCAAATAAATTTAACAAATATGCAAGTAGATCACTTATTTTAATTATTATTATAGTATCTGGAATAATTTCAACCAATTATCTAGCAGAATCAGTTGGAGTAGCATATTATTCAATCTTAATATGGCCAAACGACGTAGAAACTCTGTTTGACCCACATGGAGTGGCTGTCGACTCGTCTGGGAACGTGTATGTGGCTGATACAGAGAATAATCAGATCCAGAAATTTACTTCAAATGGTACATTCATCATTAAGTGGGATAGTGAGTATGAGTTTAATCAACCTCACAGTGTAGCAGTGGATCCTTATGGATATGTGTATGTTGCTGACAAGTATAATCACCGAATACAGAAGTTTACATCTAATGGCGAGTTCATAAAGATGTGGGGAGATCAGGGTTCAAGTTATGGAGAGTTTGAGGCTCCTGGAGGTATCGCCATAGATAATGTAGGTAATGTTTATGTGGCTGATACAAATAACAACAGAATCCAAAAGTTTACATTAGACGGGTCTTTCGTTGCGACCTGGGGAAGTCAAGGCTTTGAGGAAGGGCAGTTCAACCATCCTTACGGGATTCACATTGACTCAGAGGGTGTCGTATACGTCGCAGATACAGAGAATCACAGGATTCAGAAATTCACGTCGAATGGTACATTCATTAGTATGTGGGGAAGCGTGGGCTCTGGTGATTATCAGTTCTATCACCCTACAGGCATCGTTACCGATGGGTCAGGCAACATCTATGTAGCTGATGAATGGAATTATCGTGTACAAAAATTTACTCCCTCAGGAGAGTTCTCCGCTACATTAGGGGGAACCATTGGTTCAGAAGCTGGAGAATTTAAAGAACCCCACAGTATAGCAATCGATTCTTCTGACGCAGTTTATGTTGCTGATAGGTTCAATCACAGGATCCAGAAATTTGTTGATGGAGTATGTGTGGATAAGTGGCCGATTATAGGTGATGGCCAACTCACCATTCCTAACAGTATAAGAATTGATGATTCCAATAACATATATGTTGCTGACACCTATAACCACCGAATCCAAAAATTTAGTACAGATGGAACATTCATCTTAAAGTGGGGAACTAATGGCAATGATGATGGCCAGTTTAGATATCCCTCCGCTATAGCTAACGACGCAGCAGGTAACATCTACATCGTTGATTGGGAACTTAATAATGTGCAGTGGTTCACATCAACAGGTATTTTCATTAAGAAGTGGGGTAGCTTTGGCTCATCTGATGGTCAATTTAGTTTCCCGAGAGGTATCACGGTAGACAAAATGGGTAATGTCTATGTAGCCGACACGGATAACCACCGTATACAAAAATTCACCTCAACTGGGACATATATCACTAAATGGGGTAGCGAAGGTTCGGATGATGGCCAGTTCAAGTATCCTAATAGTATTGCAGTGGATGACTCAGGTAACATATATGTGGCTGATAGTAACAACAACCGCATCCAGAAATTTACATCGGCAGGGAAATTTATCACGAAATGGGGTACTGAGGGAACAGAACAGGGCCAATTCGACTACCCATGCGATATCACTGTAGATAATGATGGTTTTATTTATGTAGCAGACACCGGAAACCACCGAATTCAAATTTTTACATCAAATGGTGATTTCACAACCGATTTTGGTAGCTATGGTACAGATAAGGGAAAACTGAGGAGACCCTTAGGAGTAACTGTTGATGCCTCTGGAAACGTTTATGTTGCAGACACAAACAATAACAGAATCCAAAAATTTGCTAGTGTAAAACCAATCAATCAGAGCCCTGTAGCTGCTGTAAATGGCCCATACATGGGGAAGGTTGGTGAAGCCATAACCTTCACCTCATCAGGTTCAAAGGACTTAGATGGGGCAATCGTGGAATATAATTGGAGTTTTGGAGACGGAACCCCTGACTCTAAAACAGCTAACACGACTCATATTTACTCAGCCACTGGTAATTATACAGTTAACCTCACTGTGAAAGATAATTTAGGGGCTACGGATAGCAAGAACATAACTTGTGTTATCTTTACAGAGAGCTCCAATCCTAGTATCTTTTCCAGTCTAGTTATAACAATAAGTAACTTATTAGGAAACATAATGGGGTTTCTCTCAACTTTATCCATTCAAACATTCGTATACCTGGTCTCAATTATTGGAGGATCCATTGGCATCTACACTTTCTTTGTTAGCTCAAGGGTGGAGAAGAGGAGACAGGAATTACTCTTCCAAAGCTTCAGAGAAAAGATAGATGAAGTCTATAAGAGGTTTAAAATGAACTCGAGAGAATGCGAAGCGGAACTGGTTAAACTTAAAAACGAGATAATTGAAGAATTCAAGAATAAGAAGATTGAACCAAGTTACTATAATTTCCTGGAGAAGAGAATAGAGGAATATATTTATGAAATTAAGGAACAAATAGATAAAGAAAAATGATTTCGTGAAATAATGAAATTTATAATTAGTTATACACATCCTTCTATAGACAAATTGCCTAAAATCAATAAACTCAATTAATTAAAACATTCTAAAAGATTAAAGTAACCCTAAATTCCGAGTGATTTAGATGTAATTATACATCTATGCCAAATTAGTTGGGGAAAAAGTCTTTGTAAAACCTATGCTGAAGAGGATATAACAGAGACATCCCATATCTGTAAAAACTGGAGCTTCTGACTCATAGAATTAAACAATGAACTAGTTGAGAAACACAGTAATTTGAGAAGTTACAGCGTGTTTTTTTATATTCCTATCGAATAGAATTAACCATGGTCAAAGACTATTTTGATCCCTTCAATTTGAATGCTGGGGAAAAGAAGTTTGGTTATATTAATGTTCTTGATACTGTTGCCCTCAGCTTTGATATGCCTATTGGAGTTGTTAAAGGAGCTGGTTCTGGCCCCACTTTAGCTGTTACTGGAGGGTTGTATCCCACTGAATATGCTGGGGTTGAAGCTGCTTCTCGATTATTTCAAGAAGTCCAGCCCAAGGATCTTAACGGTACCTTAATTGTAATCCCTGTTATGAACATGCCAGTGTTCCAATTCAGGACTCCATGGTTCAATCTAAGATCATCAATCACGCCTTTTGATGGTGGTGCAATAAACTCAATGTTCCCTGGGTCACCGAACGGTCGCCCAACTCAGATTCTCTGCCATAAAGTCATGGAGATATTGACTAAAGCAAACTATCATGTTGATTATCGGGGAGGTGATCTTCCTGAATCTCACCTCGTACACACGATTTATCCACGAATCGGAAAAGAAATAGATGCAACATGCGAGTCTATGGCAAAGGTTTTTGGACTTGAGTATGTTCTCCCAGGGACACCTGAGATAAGCCACACAGGTAAAGGTTCCATGATATACGAACTTGTAACCCGGGGAGTGGCATCAATAATAAGCGAGAGTGGATTAGGATTCAACCCGATGCCAACTGAGGAGGAGATCCAACCCCACATAACTGGCACAAAGAACCTGATGAAGTATTTTGGAATGATTAAAGGAGAGATTGTGAAGCCAAAGTCTCAAAGATTCCTTGATATGAAGTGGATTAGGGTTCCAGCAACTAAATCTGGAATGTTTACTGCTTTAGCTGATCAGGGGCATATCCTATCTAAAGAGCAGGTCATTGGCAGAATCACCGATCTTGATGGATCGTTGGTTGAAGAGATCAAGTCACCAATAGATGGAGTTGTCCACACGATGTATCCGCGAAAAGTTGTGTATCCAGGCGATACTCTATACATGATCCTCAAGATCGATTCTCTTACAGGGTGGTAGACCTCGAAGATACTGGTAATAAATCCAAATAGTAACCCTAAAAACACTAAGGTAATTGCTGATGCTCTAGAACCTTACAATCAAAAAGGAGTTACTGTTGATGTTACCAACCCTAAAAAAGGTCCATTAGGTTTAGAGTCCTATTATCATAATTATATGGCAGCTTTTAATGTTCATAAAACGATTCTTGAAGCAGAGAAAGAAGGATACGACGGTATTGTTATTGCCAGTTTTGGTGACCCGGGAATAGAAGCCGCTAAAGAAATTGTAGAGATTCCTGTAGTTGGCATAACTGAATCTTCTTATTCTTTAGCTAGGTTACTCTGTACAAAATTTTTGGTTGTTGTCAGCGCAGATACTGCTGTTCCTCGTCAGGTAAGGTATCTAAAGGCATTAGGTTACCCAGACCATCAATTTGATGTACGTTCCATTGGACTCACAATCATCGATGTTATGTCAGATAGAATGAACATCCCTGAGGTTCTCGCAAAAAGCTGTGGACCTGCACTTAAAGAGACGGGAGCTGAACTTGTGGTTCTTGGTTGCAGTGGTTTCTCTGGATTCAGAAAAGATCTTGAAGACCTCCTTCAGATACCTGTGATTGATCCCATAATAGCTGGAGTAAATGTTTGTGAATCATTAATAAGAATGGGTTTAAAACAGAGTAAACAAGCTACCTATAAAAATCCACCAGTGTTCACCATTAAAGAGTAGAGGTTCTACTCTATTTCTCTGATGTCTTTTCCGATTTCGTAAGTTACGTCGCCTTCCCAGAGTGCTGGAGAAGTCACCATATGTATTATTCCATCGGTTGGAGCTATAATTTCTTCAACAATTTTTCCATTAAGGTTTCTAACTTCGCCTAGAACATCTCTCTCTTTAATCAGGTCTCCTGCTTTAACATGTGAGATGAAGAGGCCTCCCCTGCTACAATAAATGTGGTAGGGGTTGAACACCTTAGCTATCTTTGGCTTATCTGGTTCACCATCCATCATTTTCAAGTGCTTCAAAGTGTTGAAGCATCCTTTAAGGACCATATCTGCGAGGTCGCTTTGGCACCTACCCATGCCACCAGCTTCAGTTCCCACAGTCATAGGCATGTACCTTTGTGGTCTTGGGGGTGCATTTGCTTGGGTTCTTCTAATACTCTCTCTGATCCATTCCCATCCGAAGTCTCTAGCCATCGCTAAGTTCAGACTGTCTCTTGCTTCATCTCCTATCCTTGTATACATGGTTCCTGTTAACAGGTCTTCCTCGATGTCTCCTCCATGTAAGTTCAGCCTGTACTCTGCTTTGGAAATAATTTCTTTATAAAAGGTGACAGCTAGTTGATAACTGTGTTTTGGTGGTCCTGAACCTCCTTTAGGCACTTCATCAACGTAGCAACCAGTTAAGTCACGGTAGTCTGCAGGGTTACCATGCATCCACCGGTACTCAAAGGCTAATGTGTTTACCATTGGAACCAATATCACTTTGCCATTAATCTTGCTCGGATCAATGGTGTCAATGAGTTTTAAGCATCCTGCTGGTCCATTGTACTCTGAGCCATGTTCACCACCATTAATAAGCAGTATAGGACCTTCTCCTACGCCATATACTAAGGTGAAGGGGACTTGGTGGACATAAGCAGGAGTCTCATGTACAGTTAAAAAGCCATGAACTTTCTGACCAATAGGGCACTCAACATTCTGGATCTTAAATATTTTAGACAATAATCTATCAATCAAAATTACTCTTAACGAATATATTTTTTTATTGATTCATATTGGTTTATCCACGTTTTTATATAAAGTAAATACAATTCTGATATGATTCAATATGAATCGGCTCAGGGACAAAGTAATCGTCATCACAGGTTCTGGCAGAGGCTTTGGACGAGCAATGGCTTATGCTTATTCTCTTGAAGGAGCAAAAGTCATCATAACTGCAAGGACAATTAGTGAACTTGAGACACTTAAATCAACTATAACTAAAACTGGTGGTTCCTGTATGATGATTCCAGCTGACATTTCAAGGTACGACGAAATCAAAAAATTGGTGAATTCAGTAAATCAAGAGTTCGGTAGATTAGATGTACTTGTTAATAATGCAGCCACAAGCCCCTGGAAAACTTTTCATGAAACATCAGTTAATGACTGGGATCATGTGATTTCAGTTAATCTTAGGGCACCCTTTCTGTTATCCAAAGAATTTTTCCCGTTAATGAAGAAAACTGGTTATGGGAGCATTATTAACATAACCTCAGCTTCTGCTCAGATGGGTTTCGTCGCTGAGATTGGTTACTGCCCATCAAAGTTTGGTTTGGAGGGTTTAACGCAGTGTTTAGCAATGGAACTATACGAGCATAACATTGCTGTAAATTCACTAGGTGTTGCTGCTCCTAAAGGTAAGAGGTTAAAGCCAACCGAGTTGACAATGATGGAAGCCAGTAGAATGCCTGAAACGGTTCAGAACCTGTATGCTGATGAGGAGTCAATGGCTGAATCCTTCAGTGATGCATGGGTCTTCCTTGCACTACAGGATGCGAAGGGGGTCACTGGTCAAAGAATTGGTAGCAGCCAACTTGCAGATTTTATTAGAATCAATGGTTGGGATGCAGCTGAGCGGAACTGGAGAAATAAATTCACTAAAGCAGTCTACACTTCTTATGATATGCCAGAGATGGTGAGGTATCAAACTCCAGAAGGCGGGTTTAAAGAACTTTATTTTAAGTAGTTACTTCCTCTCATAAGCTAACTCTTTTTCTATGAAGTTCACAGTGTCTTTGAATTTAGAGTCACCAACCAAATCCTTCGTTAACAACATAATGTCTTTCCCTTTTGAGCTGCCTATGCCTCTTTCTTCACCAACGACAAATGATAGGTGCTCTCTAACTGGAGTTTCTTCTAAACGATTTGCTTTATGCATCTTCATTACACATACTGCGACTGCGTCAGCTGCCACACTGTTGCTACCAACAATAATTAAACCTGGCTCAGCAATCTCGTTGAAGGCTCTTGGTCGACTTGGATAAAACTTCATTGCATCAGTTACTATCAAGTCTCCTGTAAAACATAGGCTTAGGTCAATCATCTTGTTGATGAAGTTCTCATTCTGATTATTATGCAGCCATTCTCTCATAACTGGATCAATTATTCCGACAGGAAGCTTCAAAGCAATTGAGAATAAAGGAGTTCTATGAGTCTTCAAGATAGGTGTAAGTATAATTCTTTCTGCGTCATAGATTCTTTTCGGGATCTTTATTCCATGAGGCCAAGCAACACTTTTCGGTGGTTTAATTTGAATCCACTCCTCTTCTTCGAAGTACGCTGTATTTATACCTAGCTCATCTGCAACAGCTTTAATCCCCATGTTTTCCAAAGTATGTCTTGTTGGGAACCCCCTGAAACGTCCTGAACTTTCTCCTACACATATCTTTGATGCTTGAAAACCGCTAGCAATGAGTTCCTCTGCAATAAATCTGACAGCATCAGAGCTTGTATTTCTTGGATAAGCATCATCGGTATTGCCATTAGGTTTGATGATAACCTCACCTTTAACACCGTGAATGAGTTTACTTAAGCCTCCAAACATGTGGAAAGCTTCTTTTATACCCTCTCTTTTATCATTCGTTCGAATAAGAGCAACCTGATGTTTACTATTAAGACTATAAATCTCATGACGAAGAGGCTTATGTGGCACCTCTATAGCGGGTAATGGTTCTCTGATAAGTCTTTCATAAATTTCTGCCGAGCCTTCAGGAGTTACCTTCAAGATAAATCACTTTTATGTGAAAACTTTCTCATTAGTCATATTAGAAAGTATTTATGAAATATTTTTTTTAAGTATTAACTTGGAATCCCAAAAAAAATTAATCTAGTTCAATAAAAAGACACTTCTTTAGAGAAAAATCAATTTTCAACTTAAGGTTGGTAGTTTAATTAAATGAATTGTAACTCCGATTGCTATAATAAGAAGAATTATCTGAATAAACAAGTTGTCTACAACCATTAATATTGAATAAAGAATAAGGATCCAGAGCAATGAGAGCGTGAATAGCTTCGCCTTTAAAGAAATGCCTTTACCCTCCGAGTAGTTACGGATATAGTCCCCGAACCACCTATTATTAAACATCCAGCTATGCATTCGTTTAGAGCTTTTGTAGAAGCAGGCCGCTGAGAGGAGAAGAAAAGGAGTGGTGGGTAGGATTGGTATGATTACACCTATTACTCCAAGTATTAAGAAAACTGCGCCAAAAAGAAAAAATACTCCTTTTTTAATCTCGTCCCCAACTTTCTTTTTATCCGAGTCGTCTCTGGAACCATTATGAAGGCCCATTATATTTACCTACCACTATAAATCATTAAAATGTTTTCTTGTAAAAATTATTTTCCCTACATTATTAATTACTGATTACAAATCCTATAACCCATATTTATCAAAATTTTTTTATTTTACTCTGGATCTCCTGCAATCCTCACAGTATCTATAAACATCTATGCGTTGCCCTAATGGTTTGAATCCTAAGTCATCTACTATCTTGGACCAAAATTTTTCTAGGCGTTCTGATTCGTAGTCTTCAACTTTTCCACATTTTTTACAGATTATATTAATATGAGGTGAAGTTTTCGGATCGTATCTCGATATTCCATTATTCGAATCCAACTCTTGGAGTAACCCAATATCACTTAATAAGTGTAATGTTTGATAGACTGTTGCTAAACTTATTGTGGGATACTCTTGCTTCACTTCATTATATATCATATCGGTAGTTGGATGATCTTTACTCAAGAGAACATACTTACATATTGCTAGACGTTGAGGAGTCGCTTTGAATCCTTTCTCATGAAATTTAGCGATGATTTGATTTATTTCCACTTTAATTAGCTCCTATTTTGATAAACTAATACTATATTTAATTAATAAGAATATTTAAATAATACTGATTACAAATTAGCTTGTAATTTATTATTAAGGTGATTTTTAAAATGACTGAAGAAAAGAAAAAAACGGTTACTTCAGGTGCGAGGGGAACCTCCAACATAGACTGGTGGCCAAACCAGTTGAACCTTAAGATACTGCATCAGCATTCTTCACTTTCCAACCCAATGGGAAAAGAGTTCAACTATGCTGAAGAATTCAAGAAACTAGATCTAAATGCCATAAAAAAAGACCTTTACTCTCTGATGACTAACTCACAGGACTGGTGGCCAGCGGACTATGGTCACTATGGGGGGCTCTTCATCAGAATGGCTTGGCACAGTGCAGGTACCTACCGTAAAGGAGATGGACGTGGTGGAGCTTCAAGAGGTTCACAGCGTTTAGCACCATTAAATAGCTGGCCTGATAACGCTAACCTCGACAAAGCGCGCCGTTTGCTTTGGCCTATAAAACAGAAATATGGTAAAAAAATCTCGTGGGCTGACCTGATGATTCTGGCAGGTAACTGTGCATTAGAGTCAATGGGTCTAAAGACATTTGGCTTTGCAGGTGGAAGAGTAGATGTCTGGGAACCTGAAGACGATATTTACTGGGGTTCAGAGCATAAATGGCTTGGCGATGAGAGGTATTCAGGTGAGCGAGAACTCGATAATCCTCTCGCTGCCGTGCAGATGGGTTTAATCTATGTGAATCCAGAAGGACCAAACGGGAATCCTGATCCTTTATTATCTGGCCATGATGTTCGAGAAACTTTTTCACGAATGGGGATGAATGATGAGGAAACTGTTGCGCTTATTGCAGGAGGTCATACCTTTGGTAAGATGCATGGTGCTGGTAGTGTAACACATGTAGGTCCCGAACCAGAAGCCACTAACATTGATGAACAAGGCCTAGGCTGGAAGAGTAGCTTTGGCACAGGTAAAGGAGATGACACGATTACTAGCGGTCTTGAAGGCC
>JAFGHP010000008.1 GCA_016930055.1 Candidatus Bathyarchaeota archaeon
CCCTGAGCCTCCGTAGGAGTCCAAGTGAAGGCTCCTCCAGCCGTAATGCTTGCACCATGGTTATCTCCAATTAGGCTGAAGGTCAAAACATCGTTTATTCCTGGATCAGTCGCAGTAGCTGTGAAAGTAAGAAGAACGCCCTCATTTACATTTTGAGTTCCAATTGATTCCATAATAGGTGGTAAATTAGTTACAATTACATTATGTTCAATATAATTTGTGGAACCATCGTCATCAGTGATTGTAAGTCTTACAATATAAGTTCCATCGTTGATATAAGTGTGTGAAGGGTTCTGAACATTGCTGGTTCCACCATCACCAAACGTCCAGTTCCAGGACACTATCGAGTCGGGGCTAGAGGTAGAAGCATCCGTGAAGCTCATTGATTCGCCTTCATTCTTAGGTGAATTCGATGTGAATTCAGCTGTAGGACCACGATCTGAAACAGTTACGGTTAAAGTATCTGAGGTACTTCCTCCATCGTCATCAGTGACTGTTAAAGTTACAGTGTATAAGCCATTATCCATGTAGATATGTGTAGGAGTTAGAGAACCTGAACTGCTTCCTCCATCACCAAAAGTCCATGATATTGTATGAGTATCAATTGGACTTGGATCTGTGAAGTTTCCTGAGAAACTGATAGCAGAACCTTCAGCACCAGATTTATCCGTACCAGCATAAACTATAGGGGCAACATTATTGACGGTAACTACTAAAGTATCTGAACCAATACCGGTATCATCATCAGTTACTGTTACAGTTACCGTGTAAGAACCATTATCAACGTAGATATGGCTCAAACTGTAGGTTTTATTAGTTAAAGTTAAAGGCTGAGTAGCTGAAGCGTCACCATAGTTGACTGTGGCTGTCCATGTGTCAGCTCCAGGGTCAGTGAAGCCGCCTGAACCATTGAATGTGCTGCCTTCGTTAATGCTTGCATCTGGACCAACTGAGACATTTGGAGCCACATTATTGATAGTGACTTGTGTAGTGTATTCAGTGAATCCTCCCTCATCATCTTTTATTCTGCCTTTAACAGTGTAGACTCCGTTATCAAGCCAAGTATAAGTAGCTGAAGCACCTGACTGATCAACTATCTCGTAAATGCCATCATTGTTCCAGTCGTAACTATAAGTGAAGGTGTCGGAGCCTGGATCAGACTGACCTGTGAAGCTTACAGTGACTAAACTGCCCTCATTCTTAGGACCATCGTTGCCCAGAGTAGCAGTGGGAGCCACATTATTCACAGTCACTATTAGTAGGTCTGCTGTTGATGCTCCGTCTGCGTCTGTTAATACGAGTATTACTGTGTAGACTCCGTCGTCTGTGTATATGTGGGATGTTGTTAAGGTGCCTGTTGATGTTTCTCCGTCTCCGAAGTCCCAGGTTGCAGTATATTCGCTGGCTGCGTTTTTGTCTGTGAATCCTCCTGAGAAGTCTACTATATCGCCTTCGTTTACTGTTTGGTCTTGTCCGGCGAAGACTATGTTTACGTTGAATACTGCGGTTATGTTTAGGTCTTTGTCCATTATTACTGTTTCAGCAGCATCTGTTCGGCTTATGTCGCCTTTCCATTCCTGGAAGTACCAGCCGTAAGCGTGTATAGCTTGGATAGAGACTGCTAAACCTGGTGGATAACTTCCTCCTGGAGGAAGTAATTGCACGGTTCCTTCGCCAATTATATTGACTGTTAGTGTGTAGTTGTCACTTTTGTAGTTAGCTGTGATTATTCCTCCACCATTTATTGTTGCTTTTGTTGAGGGGTTTGTGGTGTCTTCTATTATTATTGGTCCTATCGAAGTCCAGGATTGGAAGGAATAATATTGTCCAGGTATTGCAGTTATGTTGATTATTGATCCTTCTTGGTAGACTTGAGTCCATTCAGGACTTGTTGTTGAGGAATCTCCGCCACCATTCGTGGTGAATACTACTTGGTACATGTCGGGGGTGTATTGGAAGTTTGCTGTTATTGTTCCTGGTCCATTGATTGTTGCTGTTGTTGTTGGATTCCCTTTTGATCTTATTGTTATATTGCCTAATACATTCCATGAGTTAAATGAATAGTCTTCTCCTGGTTCTGCTCTTATGTTAATTATAGTACCCATAGTATAAGTTTCGTTTCCAACAGGGTTAACAGTGGACTGGCTTCCGCCACCCTCAAGTTTGAAACTTACCTGGTATTGAGGGGGAGTATACATGAAGTTTGCTGTAACGATACCGGCACTGTTGATAGTTATGTTTGTTTCAGGGTTTCCTGGGTCTTTGATAATTATTGATCCTGAAGCACTCCAGGAGTTGAATGTGTAATATTGTGAAGGAATTGCTTTGATGGAGACTGTTTTTCCTACTTCATAGTTTTGATTACCAATCGGATTTATTGTTGATTGGGGTCCTCCTCCACTGGAAGTAAAAACTACAAGATATTTTCTTACTGAACTAGAAATTATTTTTACGGACGTTTCAAGAGAAGACCCTTCGTCAGAAACAAATCTTATAGTGATGTTTTTTCCAACATAGGATATGTCGATTCCCGTTATTGTGACATCGAAGATTCCATCTTTCTGAACATTAGTTGGACTTACTTTGAAACTGTTCCAGTTCTGCCCATCAATATAGACTCTGGATTTACCATTCGGAGGTGCTTCGACTTTTAAGGGTTCTGTTCCTACGTTTTTAATACTAATACGTAATTCTCCACTTGCCTGAGTTACTTTCTGGAGTTGCATTATTTCTACTGGTTCTTCGCCATTACCATTATTGAAGAAGCCCATGGTGTTTGCTAGTATAATTATTCCAGCAAGAACTGCCACAATCACTAGAACGATAACGATTGTTAGTGTTGATATTCCCCTTTTATTAAACTTTGGATTATTTTTGAACATTATTTAATCGCCATATAAGGTAATAATTTGATAAAAATGTGTAAAAACAAAATTTAAGGATGATGGGGATATATATTGAATTATTATTAAAAACAATAAAAATGTTAAAAAATATAATAAATGTCCTTTTATATAATTATTATTTAGGTAAATCTAATTCTTCTCCAAGTAAGTGGTGACTGAACCAGATAAGGTTTTGTTCAACGATTGCTCGGTTTTCTTTAGGTTTATCAATTGAATGGGTCATTTCAGGGAAAGTGAATAATTCAACTTGAACACCCATTGATTTTAGTCCTCTATACAATTCTGTTGCATCACTGAAGGGAACTCGGTTATCTTTTTCACCATGTTGGATTAGAGTTGGAGTTTTTGCTTCTTTGATTTTTGTCATAGGACTGGTTTTTAGGTAGAGTTCACGGTTTTTGAAGGGATCGCTACTAAGATAATCTACTGTGAAGTATGGAATGTCTGTGCTGATATGGTAAGTGTACCAGTCAGAGATACCTGCACCTACTGAAATTGCTTTAAACTTGTTTGAAGAGGTAGCAGCCATAGCTGAAATGTATCCACCTTGACTCCATCCCATGCATCCAACTCTAGATTCATCGATGTAGCCTTCGGAAACAAGATGTTCTATACAACTCTCGATATCCCATAAGTCTCCAACACCAAGGTTATCTTTGTTTAATGCCAAGAAGTTTTTTCCTCTACCTATCGAGCCTCTGTAGTTTGGTTTTACTATGATTATTCCTTTTTGTGAGAAAATTGCACTCGGATAATGAGTTAGATCTCTTGACTCAAGAAGACACTCAAGGTCTATTGCTTGAGGACCACCATGTACAATAAATGCTAAGGGATATTTTTTATTCGAGTCAAAATCTTTTGGTCTTCGAATCACTCCTTCTATTATTGTACCATCTTTACTTTTCCATTTTATAGTTTCAACTTGTCCAAGATCCCAGTTTTGTATTTGTTCGTTTAGATGTGTTAATTGAATAGGTTTAGAATCTGGGGAATTAAGTTTTTTGACAAATACTTCTGGAAACATCTTTGAATTAACTCCAAAAAAAGTGATTGTGCCCTCTTTTGAAACATTAAAACTGGATATCGGAAAAACATCTTCAGTATTTATTGATACGATTTCGCCATTCTCATTTATTTTTGATATTTTTGTTTTTGTACTTTCAAAATAAAATACATATATATCATTGTTAATCCATTTTGTCATCGATATTGATTGGTCAATGTTTTCTGTTAGCTTTTTTAATTTAATAGCTGATACATCTTGGAAGAGTTCATCATTAACATCAACCAACCAAAGATCTGATTGGATATAGCTTAGGTCGCTTTCCTCTTTATGGCTAACAACTATTTTATTTCCATCAGGGGAGACAGCAACTATATTCGATACTTTAGGTAAGAATATTTTCCTAATTTTACCAAGATATGAGATATCTTCATAGACTTTATCTCCACCACCCTTATTTAAAAACTCATTAAGAACCTCGTCTGGTGATAATTCTAACAAATAACTGCTAACTTCTTTAAAATAAACCATATAATCTTTTTGTCTGCAATTCATGAAAATTTTTTTGCCATCTTCGGTGACGAAAATACTTGAAATTTTAGGATGTTCAGGTAAAAGTTTACTTAATTCAACTACTGGTTCAACTGGTGTTTTACCATTTTTTTGAAGCTTTTTATAATTTATCCATTCATTAATGTTTGTATAATATAGTGCTGATGCGCTTTCTTCTTTTTCAAAGTGTGTAAAGTTACCGTATTTTTCTTTTCTTTTCTTTTTTTCTTTGCGTTCTGGATTATCTGCTAAAAAAATTATTCCTTTACCAAAAACTTCATAGTTTTCTACTCCAGTTGGATGTTCTGTTAATTGAATGCCTTCACCAATTAGTCCCTGATATAGATAGATTTGGGGTTTTTCGTCCCCAAAATTATTTTTCAGTAATGCCAAATCATTGTTGTTTATCCATCTAATTTGACTAACGCTTCCCGTCTTTGTTAGTTGAAAACAGGTTTCATATTCAATATCACTTATGTAACATTGATTTTCGTACCTGTTTTCTTTCCAATTTGTTGTTCGGAGAGAATAAGCAATTTTTTTACCATCAGGGGATATTTTTACATCAACTGGCCATTTTAAATTCAGAAAATTTTCTATAACTGGTTTCATATTATCCATTCTATCACATGAATAGGAAGACAACTTTACTCCTTTTAAATTTAAATCACTTTGTATAATCACAAAATGTAACCATCAAAATCGAAAACAGATTATAGATAAAAACGAGGTTAGTTTTATGAGATTAAATTTTGTTAATTAATACTATTTTTTTACTTTTTTAGTTACTGGTCTCATCCAGAGAGGTAGATCAAGTTTTATTGCTGAAACTGGGCAATCCATCATGCATGCACCACAATGCCAACATTCTTCAGGATATGCAACAACGGGTTTCCCTTCTCCTTCTCGTAGTATATCTGTTGGGCATATTTCAACGCATTTGAAGCAAGCAATACAATTATCTTTTATTATTGGTGGCATTTATGCAGCCTCCTTTGAGGGGTATTTTATTTTTATTGGAATTTTTCTAAAAATAGGTTTGTTATCAACAATTTTTCCTAAGAACCATATACTGTTTTCATATTGTTCAGGTTCAATGGCTGCTCTTATCATTAATTTTGCAACATCTATTAAGTTTATAACTTCATTACATCTAACTAATTCATGAGGATCTTTTGCTTTCATTTTAGATGCTACAAGTTTTTCTAGTTGTTCAAGGCATGTTTTGATTCCAGTTACACTTATTTCGTCTTTTATTCCAGAAGGGTTAAAACCTGCTACATATCTTTTATATTTTTCCATTATGTTGTTGAGTTCAAGGTTTACTTCTTGCCAAGTAAAACCATCAGTATTTTTTAATGGTGAAGTTGTTCTAATCTTTTCAGCTTCGATTTGTTTTTCATCTAGTTCGTGTTCTTCCATTTCCTTAGAATATTTAGCTGCTTTTTCTCCTGATCTCCATCCTAGTACTGCAGCTGTTGGTGCAGCTACTTCTCCCGCAAATTGGACTGGACTACAAGCAAACAATCCGGGAACATTTGAGCTGCATTCAGTATTAATCCATAAAGCTAGGAATCCATCAGTTAGTCTACCTGTCGGTTCTAAAGCAAGCTCGAAGGCGTCTTTTCTGAAGTCGAGTCCTAGATCTTTCATTATTTCTAATATAACCCAGCATAATCCTTCATTACCGTAACTCCATTCAGCATAAGCAATCTCTTCTTCTTTAGCGTCTGTGAAGTCAAGATAGAAAGGAGTTTTTCCTTCTCTGATACTTGTTTCAACGTTTTCTCTTTTTTTTCTAAGAGGTTCTCTTACAGCAGGGTGTTTAATCATTGTTTCTCCTTCACTGTTAACATATCTACCTGCAGGGTAGCATGTTGTTGCAGCCCCACTACTTCTAACAAGGTTTTTCATGTACTGGAATCCAGCATTAGTGGTTTTTCCTGCTTGTAAGATGAAGACTTCTGCTCCAGCTCTGATGGCCATTGCTTCACCGTCTCCTGTGATGGTGGGTGGACTCTGAGCGTTAAACCAATTTCCACTCGGAGCAGTAAATAAGCGGCTCTGGTCCATTCCTGTAGCCATAATAACAACTTTTGCTTTAAAAACATGGAATTCTCCAGTTCTCATGTCTACTCCTGTTGCACCAACGATTTGTCTATCTTTAGTTAGAAGCCCAGTTGCTGCCATTCTATTGAAGATTTTGACTCTACGTTTAACACATTGTTCAGTTAACCTTTTTTTAAGGTCTCTACCATCATAATTCAGTGTATCCCATTCACTTTGAAATTGAGGAACTATACGGTACTTCTTCTCTCCTTTAGGAACCTCATATTGAAGATTCCATGGAAATATTTCATCATATTTGAATTGTACACCCCAGCTTTCAAGGTTATTAACTGCTTCCATAGTGCCAGCAGCTACTATTTCACATAACTCTTGATCTATATATCCTCCTTTAGTTTTGCCATATTCACCATCAAAACTTATGTCTCGGACCATATCAGCTATTGTCCATCCAAGTTTCGGATGAATATCTGGGTTCCAGTGCCAGAAATGATCGTTTCCAGTACCTGCAGCTCCACTGCGTTCGATATGGCTTTTCTCAAGTATAGTTACTTTCGCTCCGTGGTTGGCAGCGTTAATTGCAGCCATACAACCACTTAAGCCGCCTCCTATGACAAGCACATCGGTAGAAGTTGTTTTTGACATGATAATTCACAGATTAAACTTGATTTAAGTGAATCGTGAATAAAAGGTGTATGGATACCTAAATCTATCCAAAAAAAATTAGGTGTTTTTATAAACTGTTTTACCGCCAAGGATTGTTGCTTCAACCACTATGTCTTTTATTTTATCTGATTCAACTTTTGTTGGGTCTTGGGATAAAATAACTAAATCTGCGAGTTTCCCTGGTTTTATGCTTCCTTTATTTTTTTCTTCAAAAGTCGCGTAAGCACCAGTTAAAGTATATGCTTTTAGGGCTTCATGTATGGTTATTCTCTGTTGTTTTCCAATATCTTTTCCTTCATCGGTTTTCCTATTAACTGCAACATGGATTCCCAGTAGGGGACTAATTAATTCAGAGCCACTGGTTGCGGGACAATCTGAACTGAAAGCGGGACTTATGCCTGCATCAATCCAAGATTTTGCAGGGTAAGCCATACCAATCCTTTCTTCACCCAAGCCAGCTCGATAACTTTCGCCTTCTCCCCATAAGAAGATTGGTTGAGGCACAGGAATTACATTGAGTCGTTTTATTCTTTGGATAATTTCATTGGTATTAATTCCACAGTGTTCAATACGTAGCCTGTGATCATCTTTAGGAAGTTTATTTAAAGCTGCTTCATATGCATCTAAAACTCCTGTAATTGCTCTATCTCCGATAGCATGAATACCTACTTGGAATCCTGCTTGATGCGAGTCAAGAACTAGCTGATTAAGTTCTTCTTGACTCATGTATAGTATGCCTAAGCTTCCAGGAGTATCTATATAGGGTACGGACATTGCAGCGGTTCTTCCTGAAGTGCTACCATCAAAAACTAGTTTAATTGCTCCAATTCTAAGCCATTCATCTCCAAAACCAGTTGTTAATCCAAGTTTAGTTAATTCTTTTAGGGTACCACCAGACATCATTAGATTAATTCTTAGAGGCATGTTGTCTGTTTTTAAAGCGAGTTGGTAAGCTTTCATTGTATTGGGATCCCCTACTCCAGCGTCAGAAACGGAGGTAACCCCTCTTTTCAGAAATTCTTTTGCAGCTAGGTTAATTCCTTTACGAAGTTGCTCAACTCCAGCTCTTGGAATAAGTCGTGAAACGGGTCCTCTTGCTCCACCTCTAAGCACTCCATTTGGTTCACCTGATTCATCATGATCAATCTGTCCTCCTTCTGGATCGGGTGTGTCTTTAGTTATACCAGCCATGTTTAATGCGAGGCTATTAACTACAGATAAATGTCCACATAAGCGAGTAATCATAACTGGATTTTCTGGAGCAGCTTTATCTAAATCCCAGCGGGTTGGATGTCTTTTCTCTTTAAGTTTGAAATCGTCATATCCTCTACCAATTATCCATTCACTTTTTTTCTTGGTTTTAGCTGTTTCACTTACTGCTTTAATTAAATCATCAATACAAAAGATTGGGGGGGTCTTGCAATCAACGTTAAGGAGTGATTGACCAAAGCCCATTGGATGAGCATGGCAATCTATGAAGCTAGGAATCATAGTTTTTCCTTTAAGATCATGTATTTCGACATCTGGGGTTATCATTCCTTTAATTTTTTCGTTAGAACCAACTTCAGCGATATATTCTCCAATAGTTAATAATGCTTCAGCTTTTGGGGCGTCATCCTCCATCGTAATAATGTTGCCATTAACATAGGCTACTTTTTTCATTCTAATCCTCTGCGTACTTCATTGCAAAGTCGTATTTATAATCATCCATTAATTTTCTAGAATATTGTCTAATTGTTGGTTAAAATTGGTTCGACTAAAGCATTTGAATAACTTTCTAAAATAATTAAAGTAATTATTAAAATAAGGTATTTTTATTTTTCTTGGTCAATTAAAATACGGTGATATGCAACTAATTGACCTCTATGATGAATTTCATAGTCAAGATTCCCTCTAACTATTATCCACCATACTGTAACATTATCATTAAATCTTGAATCATATATTTTTCGAGAATAATCGTTTTGGCTTAATTCAATAATCATTTGGCTTCTTTGTTTACCTATAACATCAAGCTCGTTTAATAGTACCTTATACTCAGTTCGATTATTAATAAAGATCGAATCAGCTTTACCAATAATTGGTGGTAGATCATCTTCTATTAGTTTTTAAAATAGCCACTTATCTCATTCAATAAGGTGAAGAGAAACATCTGAAAAACTCATAGCATTTCTTGAAACCTTCCAATTTTCTAAACCAACTGGTACATGTATTAATCTTTTAAGTGTAGAATCACGAACAGCCTCAGAAAACTCAGCCAGTCTAATAGACTCCATAGATTACTATCATTGAAGGATATATTTCAGCTTTAATTTAATGAAAAATAATTAAATATTATCTAAACACTTTTTAATTGTTTTAAGTAACTATTTTCGTGGATCCAGTAATTATTGCCATTAGGAATGATTTTAAGGAAAACGCAGATCCTATCGAAAAGGAAAAATATCAACGATTTTTTAAAGAAGAAGCAAAGTTTTACGGAGTAAAAATGGGTCAAACAAATAAGATAGCTAATAAATATTGGAAAGAGATTAAGCATAAAAAGAAGAATGAAATTTTTGATTTATGTGAAGAATTATATAGATCTGGTTATTGTGAAGAAGCATTTATAGTGTCATCTTGGGTACCAAAGCTTAAAGACCAATTTATTCCTGAAGATTTTGATGTTTTTCAACGCTGGGTAGATCAATATATCTCTAATTGGGCTGAATGTGATGGTTTCTGTAACCATACTGTTGGAGATTTTATAGAAAAATATCCGGAATATGTTGAGAAACTGAAGAGTTGGGTTCTTTCAAGTAACCGCTGGGTGAAACGCGGGGCAGCTGTATCTTTAATTGTTCCAGCGAGACACGGTAAATATTTAAAGCAAGTATTTGAGGTATCGGATTTATTATTAGAAGATAAAGACGACATGGTACAAAAGGGGTATGGTTGGTTATTGAAAGAAGCCAGCCGCTTACATCAGAAAGAAGTTTATTATTATGTCATAAAAAACAAGAAAATGATGCCTCGAACTGCATTACATTATGCAATAGAATTAATGCCAAAAGAATTAAAGATGGAAGCTATGAAAAAAGATTGGTAAAGTATTATTTAAGAATCTTTTTGAAGAATTTAAAATAATATTATTTAAAATATGTTTGGATTCAGTAAACTTTAAATACCAAATCAGGTTTTCTTTACTTAGAGTCATGAAATATTGAGTTGAGATGAATTATGTCTGAGTTTGAGTATCTTGTTGAGTGGCGGGTTAGAAACATCCAGCTACCTGAGAAAGAGCCTGAAGAAACGTATAACCAGAGGATTAAAGATTGGACTTTTTCTTCGTTAGGTTTAGATAAAAAAACGCAGGAAGTTTATAATTTTATTGATGTTAAGAAGATTGCTACTTTAGATGATTTAACGAAGTTTCTAAATGCATCCACAGAAGTTGTTCAAGGTTATTTGGATGACCTATATTCGATTGGGATAATTGAGAAGATGGGTAAAGCGTATTACATTACTGATTCTCTTTCTAGCGCTATTATTAGGAAGCTTATTCCACGCATAACGGAGAGTTTAAGAGTTGTTGCTTTAACGGAGTCGAAAGCTAGGTCAGCTTCTGATAATCTATTGAAGTTGAAGGGTAAAGCTTTTGGTAATGTTAGTGATGCTCTTCCTTTTTTAGGAGACATGAAAAGAAAGGGAATAAATCCAATGGTAAAGGTGATTGGTGTACAGAGTTCATCGGATGAAACCGTTGAAATTGAGGGTCCAATAATTGACTTAGATTATAGGAACCACTACATAACTATGGTTTCGTCAAGTGGGGAAAAAATTGTTGTTGGTGGAAGGCAGTCGAATGGAGTGGATTTGAAGGCTCACTCAATTATTATTAAAGGTGAATGAAATGTTTGAAGAGAAAAAAAGTGAAGAGTTTGATGTATTAGCTGAATGGACGATTCGGAGACTTCGGCCTTTAGATGATCTTGAAGAGGAGAACTATACTGAAAGAGTGAAGAGGTGGGTGCTCTTTAGTTTGGGTTTAAACAAAGAGCCGCAAGACATCTATCTTTTCTTGGAAAGCAAGGTCAGGAGTACTTCAACAGAGATTGCAGAAAAGTTTGGCATGAGCCCAAACACTGCTAGAAAATATCTTGATGACCTCCACACATTAGGGCTTGTCGATTATGTTGGTAGAGAATATACTTTAACATACGAGTCTTTGAGTAGAGCAATCGAACTTATGCTGATACCAAGAATCACAGATAGTTTAAGAACTATTGCCAGAGGTGCAACCAGCACCGACCAACCCTATAGGTTTACACCTAGAAACATCTCCAGCGGTGAAATCGTTGAAGAAAAAGGAGTGGTACATATTAATCAGCAAATTCTATTGGGGTGGCAAGCAGCAGGTAAAAGAGTTAATGTAAAAAGTTACGGAAAATTAACGATCGATGATAATGTTGATCCCCGTTTATTCGATACAGTCATTGAAAAAGTTGAAACTTACGGAAAAATAAGGATCCCTGAAAGCATTTACCCAATGATCTCCCATAAAATCAGAGCCTGGGGTAAAGTTGACATCAAAGGGCAATTAGATAATGACGATGAAGACGAGGACTTCCCTCGTCATCCACGTCCTCCACGACGCTAAATTTTTTTAATTTTATTCAAGTTTCTTAAAGAATAGCCATTCGTTTTTTTCCTTGTTAATTAAAATTAATTCGTAGCGTCCTTTCAATCGCTTACCTGCTAGAACCACTTCAATCTTGTCGTCTAACCATTTTACTGGGGAGTAGAAGCCTTTATCCCATATCTCCACTTTTCCAGCTCCGTACTGACCTACGGGAATTGTTCCTTCAAAACCAGCGTATTCTAGTGGGTGGTCTTCGGTTTGGATTGCTAAGTGTTTCTCAGTGTTTACCATGGGAACGCCTTTAGGGACAGCCCAGCTGACTAGAACCCCGTCTCGTTCTAATCTAAAGTCCCAGTGAGTTAGTCTGCTACGATGTTCCTGAATTACGAAGCTGTTTCCTTCTCCTTTAGTGTATCCTCCAGTTGGTTCAGGGGAGATAGTAAAGTCTCGTTTAGTATAATATTCTTCAAGTTTCTGTGGTTTAATCTGTATTATACTGCATAATTCTGGGGGTTTATCGTTTCTAAATCCTAAGAGACGGGGAGCTCTTAGTCTATTATCTTTTGTAACTTCTTGGTAACCTACTTCAATAACTAGTTCAGGTTTAACCCAAATAGATTTTATGGGAATATCTGGTTCATCAAACCATTTCTCTTCGATCTTTAATTTGTCTAGACTCTTTTTAAGCTCCTTTAAATCAGAATCAGTTAACCCAGTTCCAACACGACCTACATAGACTGGTTTGCCTTCATCATATAAACCTAGAAGCAACGCCCCAAACGTGTCCTCTCGTGCCCCTTCACCAATAGTGTAACCAAAGATTACGCAGTCACAACTTTTGACTCTTTTAATTTTAAGCCAGTCATAACTACGGGTGCCAGGTTGATAAGTGCTGCTTAGCTTTTTTGCTATTATTCCTTCAAGGTCACGTTTAACCGCAATTTCGTAATATTGAATCCCGTGTTCACGTATTGGATTGCTTATTACAACATATTTTCCTTGTTTAACTGAGTTATTCAAGATTTTCAGTCTCTTTTCTAGTGGTTCGTCTATTAAACTGGCTTCTTGTTTTTCTAAAATGTCGAAAACTATGTAGGTTGCAGGATTTTTTATTCTGGCTTCATTTATTTCTAGGGGATTACTGAGTTGATTTCTTCTAGCAACTTCCTGGAAATCTGGGTGGCCCTCTTTAAATACAATGATCTCGCCATCTAACACAACATTACTAGTTAAGGTGGAAAGCTCGTTTAATTCAGGGAAATTATTTAAAAGTTCTTTATCGTTACGGCTTTTTACGCTCAAAGTGTCTCCAACGTAAGCCAAAGCTCTTATCCCATCCCATTTAATTTCATAAATCCATACAGGGTCGTCGAAAGAGTGCTCAATTGATTGAGCGAGCATTGGTTTATATTGGTTCATTGCTGTTGCATCTGAGACAATGTCTCTTTTAATGCTTGCATTAGCCCTCTAACTTCTTCAGCTTTTGGTTCTTCAACAACGATTGTTTCGCCTTTCATTTTTTTCTCGACAAGTTTCTGGACTTCTTCACGGAAAGTATCTTTGAAGTCTTTGATATCAAAGTCTCTCGTAAGGGTGTCTATTATTTTTAGTGCTAGTTTAAGTTCTTCTTTGGAGGGATCTTTAACATTCTCGATGTCTTTTACAGATTGTGGATCAACAACCTCGTCACCATATCTAAGGGTAGTCAAAATTAATGCGTCATGATAAGGATAAACAATCACGGGATACTCTTTAGTACGTAAAGTAAATTTACCTACGCCAGCTAATTTTTTTTCTATAAATGCTTTTAGCATTAAACCGTAGCTTTCATCGGATTTGTCAGGGGCTAAAATATAGCTAGTATCATAAAAAATTCTATCAACTTGATTTAATGGAACGAATTTATTAATAGCAATTTTTTTACTACTGTCAGGACGAAGACTCTGTAGTTCTTCATCAGTGAAAACCACGAACTCTCCTTTACGAACCTCAACAGCCCTCCCCACATCACTCCAAGGAATCACCTTATCATCGAAAGTACATACTCGCTCATATTTTAGGGGACAAGCATCATCTTTACGAACTAACTTGAAGCTGAAGCTCTGGTCTTTAATCATGGTATAAAGTTTCACAGGGACATTAACTAAACCGATGCTGATTCTGCCACTCCAGATGCTTCGTGTTGAAGGAGCTGCTTGAAGGTCGCTCATGTAAACACCAATAAAATAAATTAATTATTCCTTAATCTTAATTGTTTGCTCCAATAAATCAAATTTTGAAAAATATTGTTTTTTTAATCTATTTTTGGCAATTTTTGTGGTTCATCAAATAAGTGTTTCCAAGGATCCGTTTCTCGTTTTGGTAGATTAAATATATTATAGTTAAATGGATTAAGGTTAGTTAACTCTGTCCATTCTAGAGGTGTACTAACTGTAGCTTCTCTAGTTGCCCTTAAACTGTAGGGTGCTATCATTGTGCTTCTCTCACTATTCTGAGGATAGTCGATTAAGACTTTCCCAGGGATATTGGTTTGTTTTCTCTCTGACACAATGAATCCGTGTTTTGAAGCAAGTTTTTCACCTATTCTGTGTACAAAGTTTTTGGTTTCATCAAATGAATACTGAGGTATTAAAGGGATAATTATGTGAAGACCTTTTTTTCCTGAGTTCTTCACATAAGATTTTAGTCCGAGACCATCTAAAAGTTCCTTTAGAATAAATGTGGTTTGTACTGCTTCGTTTATACCTGCAGGGAGTTCAGGATCTAGATCAAATAGTAATAAATCAGGTGCATTTGTCTTAGGTATTTTTGATAAGGGTATGTGTAGTTCTAATGCTGCAAGGTTAGCTAGCCATAATAAGGTATCAACATCGTTACAGATCACGTAGTCTGTATCTTTTTGGGAAGTTTCACTAAATTTGGTAAAGGTTTTTACCCATTCGGGGCTTCCCTTAGGAGAATCTTTTTCATAGAACCCTTCTTTATCTATTCCATCAGGGTATCTTGTCCTTACAAGTGTTCTATTCTTGAGGAAAGATAACATGCGTGGAGCTATTCTGATGTAATATTCAACGACCTGTGCTTTAGTGATTTCTAAATCTGGGTACAAAATTTTATCTAAGTTAGTAAAATGTACTTTTGTAAGCTCCTTCATGGGTGATTAAAGATTTTTATTATTGAAAAAGATATTTGGTAAAATTAGATTCATAATTGATTTTTGATAATTAATTCAAAAAATTCTGTTAAAGAGTTTACAGTGAAGTCTGGTTGAGCATCATCATTTTCAATGTTTAGAATATTTGGGTTTCTTAATAGGACTGTTTTTATTCCTAAGTCTTTTGCACCTTTAACATCGGCTTCTGGGTTATCCCCAACAAAAACTGCTTCATCGGCTTTAACCTTTGAGGACTCTAAAAATTGTTTAAAAATTTGTGGATGAGGTTTCCTCCACCCAACATCATCGGAGATTATTATATGATCAAAGAAAGGTGCAATGCCTAATTCCTTAAGTGTTTTTTTGAGGAATTTACTGTCAGTAAAGTTTGATACAAGAGAGACAGTGTACCTTCCATTAATTTTTTGTAATATATCTATAGCATCTGGGACTAACTCAATTTTCCAAGGTTTAAAATAATTTTCTACTACTGAAATAACTTGAGGGTGTGTTGGTTCAGTTTCATATCCCATTCTTTTTAGGGTTTCTGATATCCATGTACAGTTATTTATTTCACGTAGTTCACTGTTTCGCGTTGTCCTATAGCTGCTTGTTGCTGCTTGGTAGTTTGTGAGAAAATCGGTGTCTGTGAAGGTGTAGCCAAAGCTACGTAGGGAGTTATACATTGAATCTATGCATGCTTTACCTTCTGCATTCGCATTCACAATTGTTCCGAAGTAGTCGAATCCTATTGCTTTGATTGTCATTGTTTCTATTCAGGACTTGAACTTTTTAAATTAATGCTTGTGAGAGTCAGTGGTTTTAACTGATGTAATTTTTATTTTTTTATGGAAAACCCTATTTATTTTAAGATATATATGTTTGAGTTGCTTGATCGTTGGTAAACTAGTTAATCTTAAACCCTTTGGACTTGAAGACTTTGAGTTTCTTTATAAATGGAATAATGACGAAGAGTATGTTGGGAAATTTGAGCCGTTTGAAGAGGTTTCACGTGAAGAACTGAGAGACTGGTTGATTTCCGTGAAGATCGGCTTAGAATGGTTCATTATAGAAACAAAGCAGGGAGAAAAAGTAGGGCAACTTGTAGCTAGACGAAAAAATGATGGAGTAATAAATATTGGTTACAGGGTTATACCTGATGTAAGGAACCAAGGTTTCTGTACTGCAGCGGTAAACACTTTTGTGGAACACGCTTTTAAAAATTTGAAAATGGTTAAGGTAACAGCTGAGACAAATCCAAAAAACTTTGCTTCGAGAAGAGTATTAACTAAAGTAGGCTTCAAAGAAGTAGGTTACAAAGAAAAATCAGTAGAAATTAATGGGATCTGGTTAGAAGGAATATTATATGAATTAACTTTCGAAGAATGGAAAAAGAATACAGATAATTAGAGTCCGATCAAATAATGAGGATTAAATATTTATAATAAAAATAGAATTGACCCAAAAATACTTTAGTATTCAGATTCAATGTAATTTGATATTATGGAAGAAGCTGACTTCTGGTTAGAGCCTCATAAAATAGTTTTGAAGGATGGTAGAGAGGTTACTTTAAGACCTGAGATAGATATTGATCTTGAGCCAACTTGGGTGATGATGTCAACCTTATCCAAAGAGTCTCTACAGTTTCTACCTATTCCTTTCACTAGGGAACGTGTTGAGGGTTGGTTCAAAAAAATTGATTACAACGTGGCACTTCCTATCCTTTGTGTTGTAGAAGAAGAGGGGAAGACGAGAATTGTTGCTAGTGCAACTCTCACTTTCAGTCAACATGATTATGATAAACATAAAGCAGGTTTTGGGATTTCTGTTCATGATGATTATCAAAATGTTGGTTTAGGAAG
>JAFGHP010000052.1 GCA_016930055.1 Candidatus Bathyarchaeota archaeon
AAAAACGAGAACGAAAGTTCTATGTCAAAATGTCAAAATGTAATAATGTTGATTGTTGTTTTAAATTGACATAATTTTTTAAAAAAAGAGGAAAATAATAACAACAACAACAACCATAGTTCTAGGGATATTGTATTATGTCTATATGTCGATAAAGTAACATGGAAACACATACACCTTTTTTCGACAACCTTTTGTTGTAGTTGTTGTAGTAGTTGTTGTTGTAGTAGTTGTTGTCATATAAACATTTATAAATAAGATTTTATTACCAAAAAAAAGAAAGATGACAATAATAAAAAAAAGTGAAGCAAGAATAATAATATTCTTAAAAAATAGCTTAAAAGAGTATAGATATGCACAATACATAAGTGCAAAACTAGACTTAGAATACGCATACACCACAAGAATAATAAAATCTATGATAATAAAAAACTGGATAACAATACACAAATACAATCACAAAAAATTCTTAATATTAACAGAAGAAGCACCAATAACAGAAGCTACAAATTTATTATCAGAAGAAAAAATAAAAGAAATAGAACAAATAAAATTAGAGGAGTTGATGTAAATGGATTTAAAACAAGAATACGAAAAGATTGAAGAACATATAAAAGTTGAATGGTTCAAAGCCAAAATTGGAAAATACCAAATTGTGATAATAGGAGAGCCAGAAGAAGATGTATATGTTAGTGATGATGAAAAGCAAATAGAACAAGTAGTCTTTACTATTGAAATACTTAAAAAAAGATATAAATGGAGTGTCAGCAAAGGATTAACATTCGCAAGTTTATATGGACAAATAATAGCTTTATCAAAACAAAATAATTATAAGACTAATGGTCTATCATTCACACTATTAGTGAAAAATGATGGCTACAAAAATGATTATACAATACTAGAAGCTATGGACTTAATAAACAAAATAGTATAATACCAACAATTTTATTGATTAATACATTTTTTTTTTAATTCCAACCCATAATATCGCCTAATCAAATTTTGGATAAATGTAGAAGTCATCCTCAAAGCTGTAGCCTATACTTTCTTGATTCCACTCTTTCTTCTTTTCTTTAATGAAATTTTCAATTTCCGACTTCTTCTTTTCATAATCAGCAGTAGTCATACTAGATTCTATAATTACAACATCTTCCCTTATAAGCTTTCCATCACTTGTATAATCGCCCTTACCCTTAATGGCTGTATCACCACCAAATTTATTAGACAATTCCTTAGCAGTATTTTCTGCCCTCTTCCTGAAAGCTTCTACACTAATCTTCTTATCATAGTTAGTTGATGGAACATTAATACTAAACTGAATAGGTAGTTTAGTGGCTTTAGAACTCAAAGGTGCTGTTATAATTGGAGATTTAAATCTCTTCTTAGGCTTAGCATACAAGCCACCAGCAACACCATACTTCTTAGCATTAGAATGTCTTTTTTTTTGATATTTCCAACCCATAATTTATTTTTTTATTTCTGGATTATAAAAATTTTTCTGTCCTTACTTGTAGTATGAGACTCTTTCTAAAGCAATATTTAAAAGTTCTAAAGTGTAAATTAATTCATTAAGACTTTCTTCATCCCACTCCCTACCATTCTTATCAATGAAAATAGTTTTTCCCATAATAATCACTCACTATATATAGGTGCTACTAATATTTCCCAATCATTATTGCTCATTGATAAAGGATAATTATTACCAACCATCATCACTAAAGTTGATTCATTAGCACCATTACCTTTTAAAGTATTGATTGTTTTGAAAAAATTAAAAGCTAAATCCAAATATTCTATTGGAAACGCACTATTACTATTAACTACATCAGTATATTTTAAATCAGGCACTTTATTCAACTTATAATTTTTTGATAAGAACTTCCTGCAAAGCAACTTAGCCCTAATAGTCTTAGGAATTACGCCAATAATATTAGTGGAATCTAATATTATGAAATTCTCTTTGTAATCCAAAACTTCTTGTTCTGAAACAAATTCAGAACTCTCCGATAATATCTTGCTTAAAGCTTTCAATATTCTATAACTATCTTCTACATTATATTCTTCTACCATTTATATCAACTCCTCAATTTTATTTTTAATTTCTTGTAACTGTTTAAGGTCATAATAACCATGTTTTACATTGTCCCTAAGATTATCAAGTAAGTCCATAGTTTCGTAAGTTAAATCTTCATAATTCATTCTAAATCTCCTTCCTCTTGTGCCTGATTATCAGAACTTAAAACTTTATAATAAATTTCTTTATTTTGAACATTGTTTAATGTCATCATCTTATATACCCCCTTAATTCTTTGGATATTTTTAATTTTTTATAAGGATTAAACTTTTTTGGTTTTAGTGGAGCAACCCAGTATTCACCACTTTTAGTTAGTTTATCGTCTTTTTTTAATAAATTAATAATCGTGTCAATGTTTTTTGTTTCAATCATTTATTTCACTTTTATTTTATATTTGGATAGTAGTTCTCCTTTATATTGAAGTTTCTTATATAATTAATTAATTTTTTTGTAAAATAAAAATATTATCTCCATAAAAAGAATTATAATTTCCTTTTAATTGACGATAATAATTTAAATTATAATTTTTACTTCCTCCTTTTGTTTCACCATAATCTTTTATTATATGGGATTTGCATTTAAATCCTTTTTTTACAATAATATCTTTGCACCAAACTCCTAGAGTCTTTTCTTCTCTATCTTGATAAATATTACCACATACTAAAATTAAAAACCTATTTTTATCTAAATGCTTAGTTACATTATCTGCAATGTCTTCAAACCATTCTAAAAAAGAATTAATATCTTTAAAATTAGAACCATCATCTTTTTTAGAAGAATATTTAATTATATTGTGGTATGGTGGATGCATAAAAATTAATTGCACTTTTTTTTCAGGATTAAATGTTTTAGAATCTGCTTCTATAATAAAATCTTCTTTTGGATTTAAGTCGTTGATTATGCATTTTCTATTTAAAATATCTGCAACTTTTTTTGTTGTTCCACTTCCACCAAAACAATCCCAAATAATTTCTCCTTTTTTAGAAAATCTATTGATAAATTGATAAGGGATTTCTGGAATAAACAAACCATGAAATGTATTGCTATTTTTAGGCAAAAAATCTCTTTTTGGAATTTCAAACTTGCCATTATTTATATTGGGAGTTATCCAAATAGCATCAGTTGTAATATCTCCTAAATATTTTTTCCAATTCTGATAATCAATTTCGTTATAATTTGCCATTTTAGTATTTAGGAGGTAAATCTAGTTTTTCTTTACATATTTGTTTTGTTGTTTTCATTCTATATCACCGTAAAATTTATACTTGTAAATCCTATCTGCTTCTTTTTGGCTACATAATATTTTTATCTCGTGAGTTTTAGGAGTAAAAATTTTTCTAGGATGATTACTTGTTGCATAGTCTAAAATTCCAATGTCGAAATCACTAATGCTAAAAGTTATTAAAACTTTACTTTCTGTTGGGATACTTTCAGTTTTTTGTATGAATAAAGGTATTTCCCTATCAAACAATCTTATGCATACTTTATCATTTTCTTTTTTAACTTCACTAATTATTTTTTTACCTTTCATTCTATATCACCTTTTGATTTTTTTATATGTAAAATATTTTGTAATCTTACATTTATATAATCTTCAAATTCTTGATTTATTTTTTTAATAATTTTTTGGTGTGATTTATTGAAATTTGAAAGTCCTGACTTTAATAATATTCTAATTCTAAAAATATTAATTTTATCAAGTGTAAATTGAAACAAATCCAAATTTGTTTCTTCATCTAAATTCTTACTAATAAATTCATCTTGATATTTATCAACCCATTCTTCAGTATTTATACTTTTTTGTTTACCCATTTTATTTACCATACTCTCACATAACAAAATCCATCAATACATAATTGTGGTATGTTATAATCTATCATGCATTGTAGTATGTTGTGACAAGTGTATTGTACTACAATGTTAATTGTTGTTATTGTTCCACCATTTACCATCGCTTCTATCATATTGAATTCTTACTCACCATTTTCTATAAGTATAAACTTTCATACCAAAAAGATTAGTTACTTCCGAAATATTAAATAATGACTGTCTTTCAGCCTCAAATAATAATGATTGACCAATAAAACAAGCTTCTGGTACTTCATTAATATCTTCCTTAATTTCTGCAACTTCTGTTTTTAGAATAGATTTTCTTTTAAGTAATGATTCCATTAAATCCAGTTCGTTTCCATTAAATCTTGAATAACCCATTTTAACATCTCATTATATACACTTTGTTATCTTCGTCATAATATTCTGTGCCATCATAACTATTTAATGTAGTTCCGTATCCGTCCTCTGAAATTACATACTCTACCCATTCCTTTTTTCCAAGTTCAGTATTTCCACTTTCTACTGCCATTTGCCAAAGTTCGTCTCCAAGATAATCTTCTGCTTTGTCTTGTGCTTCATCTTCTGTTAATACATAATAGTCTGTGCCACAATAATTATATATTTCTTCATCGTCTGTTGTGATGTCTTCTTCTGCTTCTTTTGGTTCAAGGTCTAAATATTTTCCAAGAGCAACTTTTTTGTAATCTGTAATATCTTCCCAAGAGCCACCTTTTGCTTTGCTTAATTCTTCAATTTCTCCTATTTCTTTTACTAATTGTTCAACTTCTTCCCATAGATTTTCAGGCAAATCTACTTTATGCCAAGTCGCACCATATTGATATAATTTTCCGTCTATGCCGTAATCATACAATAAAGTCTTTTCTTGTGCTTTGATTTGTAGTTCTTTAAGGTCTTCAAGTTTTTTGTTTCTAATTAAAATTTGTTTTTTGAAAAATTGTTTTGCCCCAAAAAATCCATTTACAAATTCTTTAATATTCAAATCTTTTACTACAATCCAACAATCCCCCTGTCCTTTGTATTCTTCTGCTTTTTCTTCAAGTATTTTAATCTCTTTTTTTACTTCATCAATTCTCTCTTGAATATCTTTTCTTTCCTGTTCAATTTTTATAAGGTCAAAGTTTGTTATTGGTTTACCTTCTCTGTCAAAACTATTAAGATATGCTTTTGCTTTGTCATAATCATAAGCTGTTTTCTTTTCCATTTCTTTAAGCATTTCTGTTTGTTTTGGAGTTCCTTTGTTCATTCCATTTAAATGGTATTTATTCCAAAGTTCTAATAGTCTTTTTTGTTGTGAATTCTTCGGTTTAATACTATCATCACATTGTCCCATGCTACCATTTCCCTCGCCACTCATTGTGAATTCAGGGTGTCCGTTTCTGTGTGTGATTTCAATTTCAACATTGTATAAAACATTATTTGCGTCTTTAAATTTTACAATTGTTTTTTGTTCTGCTTTCATTTTTCTAACCTCATTTATTTTTTTATAAAAAAAAGATTTACTGGTTTACCTCTACCAGTAATTCTTCTTCCATCTTAGCAAAGTCATCAACTAATACTTTTCTGCTTTTAACTTCCATAGCTGATACTACTGATGGTTTTAAAGCTTCATCATGGGTTGTGTAGTTAGTTATTGCATTATACAAATCCCATCTGGTTAGTTGTTGTCCTACTTCTATTCTAGCTAGTATTTCTTCTCTATGCTTCTGAATAGGCATTAGCTTCTCTATGATTCTTTCAGCTAAATTCCATTCTATGCTATCTTCCATGCTTAGATTAACTAATCTTTGTAGTTTTTCACTGCTGTTAATAACATTCTTAATGAATATTTCTGTAGTGCTTTTAATCATGCTTAAAGGTTTTTTTTCGCCAGTGTGAACTACTACTTGTTTAACACTATTAACTGCACTTCCTATAGCCATTCCATTCTTGCATATTAGTCTATAAGCAAACATTTCAAGTCTGAAACTATTGCTTTTATCATAGCTATTAACAACTCTGATGCCTAGTTTAATTCCTTTTTCACCATCTTCTAAGTCGTATTTGCTGTCATCAAAGTATAGGTCAAAGCATATTTTATCTCTATAGTTTTTTACTAAACCTTTTACTTGAAGGTTTAGACCTGCAAGTGCTTCTACTAATGCTTGAGCAACATCATTATGTTGTATTATCTGATATTGTTTTGTTGCTACTGTTGTTAATAACCCTGTTCCCATATTATAGATGCCTTTAAAGTTTGTTACATCTTGAGGGTTTTCTTTGTTCCCAAAAAATAGCTTTGTTTCAACAGCACTATCAAAGTGTCCTATTGTTTCAGCTACTTGACTTGTGTTTTCCACAAAACTTTTACTTACTTGTTTTTCATTCATTTTTGACATCACCGCCACTATGTAGTAATAACTTATATTTAAATGTTGTTGTTAATAATATTCTTATAAGAATAAAAAACCATTAAAAACTATTCCATACACTCAGTATAACCCTGAACCAACAAATCATCAGGAAAAGCCTCTCTCATACAAACACAAAAACCACTAGAACCAACAACACCACAATCAACAACAGAACCACAATCAACAAAACCAAAAAACAAAAAAACAAAGCCGAACAAAGCAATAAAAGCAAGAAACACACCAAAAAACCTTTGAGCAACATTCCAACCAAAAAAGAACAACCTAAAACTAAAAAACCATAGTAACAACTCAACAACAACAAAACTAACCCAATAAAGCCATAAACGAAGCACACCCTCATCATCCTTATAAAAACCCATACTCAATCAACCCCTGATAAACTTTGTTTGTTTTCATTTTAACGACCTGCGAGGCAACACCCCGAATTGAGTTTAATATTAGCGTTAAGGAAAGTTTTTTCCGTAGGAAAAAATTTGGGGAAAATCATTTTTGATTTTCCTCTTTAACGCTTATTAAATCCTTTTGCGTAGCAAAATTGCCGATAGGCAAAGTTTCGTGAGAGGGCGTTTCTGATAAACGACTTTCTGCCATTTTAATATAATCTCCGTTTATCTCAAAACCAACAAAATCTCTTTTATTCTGCTTACAGGCTACTGCTGTCGTTCCAGACCCCATAAACATATCTACTACTAAATCTCCTTTGTTTGTGTATGTTCTAACAAATCTATCAAGGAATTTAATCGGCTTTTGAGTTGGGTGCTTTGTTCCCTCTTTGTGATGGGATGAAATTTTGCAGTGTTCCCATATACTACCAGCATTTCTTTCTGTGCCATAATTTCCAGATTTTGAAGGCACAGGAATATGATTATAAACTCTATCTGTCCATTTACTAAACACTGCAAAAATCTCGTAATTATACGAGTGATATTCTTTTGAAGCCGTTATTGAATCAACTTTGTGCCAAGTAATCCATTCACGAAAAACAAACCCTAATTCAAGCATATCTACAAGAAGATGGCACAAAATTGGGGGACGACCACATAAGATAAAAGTTCCGTCCCATTTCAATATACGCTTCACTTCTTCAGCCCATCTATGAACCCAACTCTTATATCCTTGAACATCCACAAACATATCTAACCCAAGTAGATTATAAGGAGGGTCAGCAAAGACAAGCCTAACTGATTCATTGTCTATTTTCTGTAGCCCTGTAAGAGCATCAATTTTATGGATTTTGTTGGTTTCTAACATCTTGTAAGCCCTCTCACGAAATTGGATTTAATATTAGCGTTAAGGAAAGTTCCAACTTGTTGGAATTTGTGGAGTTTCATTTTTGAAACTCCTCTTTAACGCATATTAAATCCCCCTCGTTAGAGGGTTGCGATAGCAAAGTTTCGGAAATCCCCGATAAATCGCTAAACTTAATTGAGCCTGAATAGCCTCTTTGTATATGGAAAGCACCCAACTGAAAACCACTTTGAGGAAAATCTTTAGGGGTATTTAAAATGGCAATTTCCTTAATCCCAAATCCTGCTTGGTGAATATCTCTTAATCTTGCTTTCATCCAAAGATGTACTATTGTAGTTAAAAAAACAAAATTATCTGAAACTTCTAAAGATTTTTGGATGAAGGGTCTTATTTTTGACCAAGGTGGATTTGTTATAATCCAATCAACCTTTTCATCAAATTCCATAAAATCTTTTCCTTCTGAAATCTCACACCATAAAGAATTTGATGGAAGATATTTTAGGAAATTGCCCGAACCTTTACAAGGCTCTAAAATTTTCCCTTCTGGTTTAAAGTGGTCTATTAGTGCTTTCGCCAAATATTCAGGTGTCATCACCACATCATTGCGATTTGTGTTGTTTTTTAAATACTTCATTTGTTGAACCTCACTTGGAGGGGATTTCCGAAATTGGATTTAATATGTATTATGCGTAATAAAAACTCGTTAAACACACCAAAAACCTTTATATTACGAACAATAATCATTATTTTAACCCTTAAATCAACCTCTTACTATTAACAACTTCAAAACCACCTATTCCTGTAAACATACTGAAGTATCTCATTTTTCATCTCTGCGAGGGGGCAATTTTATTTCGTTTAATATCAGGATTTAGAGAAGGAATTTCTGAAAGAAATTCTTTGGGTGTAGGCGAAGCCGAAACCTCTAAATCCTTATTAAACTCTCCGTTAGGACAACTTTCGTTAGAAAGTTGAGTTTGGCTTTTTGCCGATTGTATCCTCCCAACTGCAAT
>JAFGHP010000053.1 GCA_016930055.1 Candidatus Bathyarchaeota archaeon
GCTAACAGAAGTTACAAATATGACTCCTTAACCGTAAATTTCAGATATAATATTTCCCAATTCTCACCTGGCAGTGACCACCTAATATTTGACGATTCGAGTGTAGGTGTTCCAGTCATTCAGTTTGGTCATTGGCCTGACATTTACTATCATAGTAGTGGCGACACTATAGAAGCAGTTGACCCAGAAGAACTGAAAAGAAATGGCTTAGCTTTAGGCACAGCTCTTCTGAATTTAGCTAATGCTGGTGTGGAAGAGGCTGCTACTTTCATGAATCATGTATATGCTCAATCAGAGAAACGATTAGCCGACAATGGCGGTAGAGCACGCGATGAAATCATTGCCCTGTTTAGAGAATGGGAACAGAAAGAAAAAGAACAAATAGATTTAATCAAAGAATTGATAGATCTAGAGTTCAAGCGACTTAGCTTTCTAGTTAATAGAGACATAGAAGCAATGACATCAGTACTCAAACTAATAAAAAATGAACAAGAAGAAGCTAAGCGTAATCTAGAAAGCTTACAACAGACTTTGAGTAGCGAACTCCAAAAAAGTCTCAACCAAGAAAAAAACACAATTAAAAATCTGGTAATAACTCTACTATCCACTAAAAATTGCAAAATATCTTTCGAAGAATACAAAACATATAACCAATTAGATACCTTCATACCAAAAAGACTATTTGTTGGGCCTCTTGCAACAAGCGAGTTCAGACAAAAACTGTCACCTGAAAAAAAGAAGCAGTATGAAACATGGACAAGAAATGACCCGAAATTCAGTGCCAAACTAGTAGAAGCATGGAGCTTCGCTGACGGAAAACGCAGTGCATCCGAAATAGCTGAAGCAGTAAGCTTCGAATATGGACCAGTCCCTTCAGAGATAATCTGCAATTTCTTCAAAGATCTTAAGGAGCAAGGATATATAGAATAATAACATTGGTGTAATTCAATAAATACTGATTTATTTTTTATAATAATTTAATTCTAAGAAAAAAAATAAATATGAACACTTCTATTTTTTACCAAATTTATTAAAAATAAAAACACCAATTCCTCCAACAACTAGAGCATAGAAAATCAATATCAATATGCTAAGTTGTACTGAAGTTGAAGTAGTTTCAGCACCTCTTAGAAATAAGTTTTTTATTGTTTCAGTTGCATAGAAAGTTGGAACTAGTTTTGAAACTGACTCTGATGATACTGGAATAAAGCTTCCTAAAAACATTTGAGGTAAAATAAAAATGAAAGCGAGTCCAGTTGCTGAGCTACTTGTTTTTGCTATTGCAGCAATTATTAAACCAAAACCAACATTAGCAATAACCACTAATAATACAGATATTATAACTAATGAATAACCAAATAGTTCTGTTTGAGGTCTGAATCCTAAAAGATAAGAAGCACCAAGAATCATTAAAACTTGTATAGTTCCAATTATCAAATTAGAGCAGATTAAACTTACATAAATTTCTTCAGATGTTGTAGGAGTTGTTGATATTCTTGAGAGTATGCCCATACTTCTCTCTTCGGTAAGTACTTGAGCTACAATCATTGTAAGAAATATTGCTGCAAAACTAAATACACCAGGCATCATAAAATCAAATTGAGTTAACTTTATTGGGTCAACAAACATTGGTGTCCCAATCGAGACTGGGCTAGGTGGTGAAAGTGCTTTTTCCCCGAAAATTGTTGAAGTTAATGATCGTTGTATAAATGGTGGTATTATGCCCTCAACTATCATTGAACCTTTATCAAGTGCTAACTCCAATACAACCTCATTTCCTGATATTGATTGTGGATCCTTTCGAAAATTTTCTATGCTTGCACCAAAGCCCTTAGGTATTATTATAAAAGCACTTAATTTACCAGTTTTAAGATCATTATATGCAGCATCTTTGTCTTCGTAATTAAAAATTGATAATGCCTGCATATTTGTAACATTACCTTGAAACCACTCACTCCAATCTGTAACATCATTATCTACTATCCCAACTTTATACTGAACATCACTATTAGATCCGAAAGCTCCAAATGCAAAACCAAACGCCATTGTGAGTATAAGAGGAAAAACTAATACCATAAAGAGGTTGGCTGGTTCACGGATTAATCTAATTAATTCTTTATTAATAAGAGCTCGAATTCGCTGTAATTTCAATTAAATTTCCTCCCTAATTTTGCGTCCAGTAAGCTCTATGAAAACTTCTTCTAAGTTTTTAACTCGATATTTCTCGATTAATGCTTTTGGTACACCTAATTCAATTAATTTTCCGTGATCAATGATACCAACGCGATCAGCTAATTCTTCAGCTTCTTCTATATAATGCGTAGTTAATATGACGGTTTTATCTTGTTTTTTGAAATCTCTGATAAAACCCCATGTAGCTCTCCTGCTCTGTGGATCCATAGCTACTGTGGGTTCGTCTAAGAAAATAAATTTGGGATCATGTATTAGAGCCATTGCTAGGTTTAACCTTCTAACCATGCCTCCACTGTAACCATCAGTTTTTCTGTCCGCTGCCTCAGTTAATCCAATATTTTCTATAAGCGTTCTAGTTCTGTTTTCAATTAAATTAGAATTTAAACAATGAAGCTCACCATACATTTTGATGTTCTCCCTACCCGTCATATATTTATAATAAGCAGGTTGTTGAGGGCAGACCCCGATTAATTCATGGATTCTGTTAATTTGTCTATTTACATCAAACCCATCAATTTGTGCATAACCTTCAGTAGGTTTTTCGAGTCCTGAAAGAATTTTAATAATAGTTGTTTTTCCAGCTCCGTTGGGTCCTAGAAGCCCAAAAACCTCACCACTGTAAATTTCTAAATTTAAATCATTAACCGCAGTTATGTTATCGAAACGCTTCATTAAATGAATTATTTCAATAGCTTTCCTGTTTATCATCAACTCCAAATCTTTCTAAAGTAATATAAAATATATTATTACTTAATTGCATTGAAGATGTAGCAATACAACATAATCAATATCATATAGACCAAAAACTTAGTAGTGTACAATTATTCTTTTAGATTTCCTTAAAAAACTAGGATCACTTTTGATAACTAATTAAAATTTTTCATCAATTTGAGTTTTTTCCAAAATAAAAAAGTTATTATTAAATTTCTTTTACATTAGATTTGAATGTCTGACGAACTTTATGATGTAATTGTTATTGGAGCTGGACCAGCTGGTTTAACTACTGGCATTTATACTTCACGACAAAAATACTCGACTTTGATTTTAGAAGGTAAAAAAGTTGGTGGCAAAGCACTTGATGCAACTTGGATTGAGAATTATCCTGGGTTTCCCGAAGGTGTTAACGGCTTTGAAATAATGACTAAGATGGAGAAACAAGCAAAGAAATTTGGTGTTGAGATTAAAATAGATACTGTTTACGCGATCAGTAAATTTGATGACAATATCTTGGTTTTAACCCGTTCAAACGCAGTATATAAAACAAAAACATTGGTTATCGCAACAGGAGTTAGTCGAAAAAGCCTTGGGATTAAAGGTGAGAACGAGTTTAAGGGTAGAGGAGTTAGCTACTGTAGTGTATGTGATGGACCCTTTTTTTTAGGGAAAAAAGTTGCTGTAATTGGTTCAGGACATGAAGCGATTCATGATGTAGAAATTTTAAGTAAAACAGCAAAGAAGGTTTATGCAATACCCAATGGGAAGGGATACAATGAAAATTACTCTGAATTAAAGATTTTAAAAAATGATCCCAAAATAGAGTTCCTTCACGATACATATGTTACAGAGATAAAAGGAACAGACTTTGTTGAATCCATCAAATTGGAGGGTAATGAACCAAATGAAATTAAAGTTGATGGTGTTTTTCTAATAACTGAGCACATACCTGTTTCTAAAATTCTGTCTAGTGCTAGCATAGAAACTGATGCTGGAGGATGTATAATTGTTGATAAGGACCAAAAGACAAATATTCCTGGTGTATTTGCTGCTGGTGACTGTTGCTGTAAAGGTTTTCAAATAGTAACAGCCACAGGTATGGGTGCATGCGCTGCTTTAAACGCTATGAAATATATTAAACAATTAACATGATTTGTATAATGATTTAATATACTTGCTGTAAATTTTATTTCTTTAACATATTTAAGTTAGTTAACTAAAAAATTATATGTTTATTTTTATTAATACTTCTAGAACTTAAAGATATAATTAATGATTAAAACCCCAATTTCTCAGCTAAATACTCAGCAATATCAAGGCATTTAATATTATCTTTTGATTCTCTGATGGCCTCATTAAGGGTAATATTACATGAGGGGCATGCTGAGGTTACAGTCTTTGCATTTGTAGATTTTATTTGATCTAAACGGCGCTTGGCTATAGACATTCGAAGTTCGTTGTCGTTTGCTTGAAGAAGCCCTCCTCCTCCGCAGCATCTTACATCTATACCATGTTCAGGTATCTCAACATATTTTTCCGATGTTGATTTTAATATTTCCCTTGGTTCATCTATGATTCCACTGAGCCTAGAGAGTTCACAAGGATCATGATATGTTATTATATCATCAGAAGGTGTTATCGTAATCTTTCCTTCACTCAATTTATTGTGGAAATATTCTGAGGTATGCACTACTTTAAAATCTAGATTTATTCCAAGTAACTTTGGTATCTCTATCTTCCACATTCTATAACAAGATGGGCAACCCGTTAGTAGAATTTTTACTCCTCTTTTCTTAAGTTCTTCAAGATTATGTTCAGCTAGTTTCTTTGCTTTCTCCTCTTCACCTGCCATGAGTAGAGGGCTACCACAACACCATTCATCTTTACTTAGAAGTGTCCAGTCTTCACCCATGTGGTTAAGTATTTTGCTTGTTGAAAATGCAATATTTTGATTTATTCCTTTGAAAGCTGTTGTGCAACCAACAAAGTAGGCTATCTCCGCTTTTTCTTTAAGAGGTGGGTCATCGAGTCCAGTATAATCGGTCCAATCAAGACGGGTATCTGGGTCCATGCCATAAGGATTCTGTGATTTCTCAAGATTTGTCACTATCTGAGATAATGTTTTTGGGCGTAGTTTTGCGTCTGAGGTTTGCGCTCTTGCAGTGTACCATATGCTTATTGTATCGATCATTGTTTGACAGACTACGTGACATCGACCACAAAGTGTGCATTGATAGAGTCTTTTAGAAAAGTCTTCATCTAATTCAACATTTGATCTAAGGAATCCAGTTGTGAGACTTTTTTTTATCCAATATAGCTTGCCTCGAGGTGATGCTGATTCCCAAGGGATTTCACAATAGATGGGACAAATGTCCTGACAATATCCACACTGTGCACATGAATAAAGTTCTTTTTCTAATCCACGTTTCCTGACTTCAGTTAACTTCATTATTTTCACCTAAAAATATTTGAGTAATCCGAGTACAGAAGTGAATAACTTGAAAGTAAATCCCCAAAGGGGGATACCAAATTTAGTCATAACCTTATATTTTTTACTGGGATTCATGATATTATTTGGATCCATTTTCTTCTTTAGCGCCTTAATCTCTACTAACTTTTGATCTCCAATGACTTTTCCCAAGAAGAAGGAATTCCAAATACCAAAACCATAGGGTCCGCCTCCAGCATTAAGTCCAATATTAGTTATATCATTTACAATAGGTAAGAGAGAAACGAATTTCCATCTTTTCCTTTCATCTGCTAAGTACATTGGCATAAACATAACCGTGTCCTCAGCGACCATTATGCATTTTATTCCCATTCTGAGGTTATGTTTCTTTTTTATGATTCTAGTTTCATTAACAACCTCTTCTAACTTGTTTAGTGGGTGTGTAATTTCCCCTGCTAATAGTGTAGGACCACCCTTCCGTATCCTCATGTAGTAGAATCTTTCTATCCACTCTTTTTCTGCAAACTCACTTGGTAGAATTGAGCCTTTAACTTCTAAGACTAGTTTGTTTAGTGTCTTAACATCCTTTTCGACTTGACTTGTTGATCCGTTATACACGAATAGAGCAAGGATCGGTACATCTGGTGATTCGATGCCGATAGCTTTTTTCAAATCTAGATAATCTTTGTCTTGTGCTTCGATGAAATAGGGTTTAACAGGTTCAACAACAACTTTCTCAATAACTGAAGTTAATGAATTAAAATCATTGAAAGATACTGCTATCGAAATAGTTTTCTCTGGACTTGCAATGATTTGTAATGTTGCTTCAGTAATTATACCAAGAGTACCTTCAGAGCCAATTATTTCATCAATAATTTTTGATTCGCTTTGGTTATCATTAGAAAGATTCTTGATTTCTCCATTGGATGTAATTATTTGTAATCCAATTACATGTTCTTTTAGATGTCCATGCTTAAGTGAGCCTATACCTAAGCCACCTGTTGCTATCCATCCTCCAATGGTTGCAGAGATTGCGCTTGAAGGATAAACATTGAATGTATACCCACAATTCTCTAAATAATCAATTAGGGATTTCCACCGAATTCCAGCTCCTACAGTAACTGTTTGGTTTTCTACATCTAGACTTAACTTTTTTAGTTCAGTTAATTCTAGAACGATCCCACCATTAGTTGGGATAGTTCCTCCAAAACCCCAAGTTGATGCTCCCCGTGGAATAACTGGTATCTTATTTTCATATGCATACTTTAGAATTTTGGATGTCTCCTCTACACTACTAGGTTTAACTACAATATCAGGGATCGTATTAAAAATCAATGAGATCTCAGGTGGAAGTGGAGCTATATCATGGTCATATAACATTCTTTCATATAACTTATCACTAACCTTACTCTCACCAACTATGTTAACGAGGTCTAAAAATAATTTGTCAGTCATTTTAAATCAATCAGTTTTCGATTATTATAAATTGGATAAAGTAATCCGATGCATTGAATCTTATAAAACTGTCGCGTTACTATAAAATTAGGATATTTTAAATAACAAATTATTTAAATAGTTTCTAGTTTAAAATTTATTTAAAAGAATTTTTATTATTCAACTCTATAACAATATAAACTCTTAATATTCCCACATCTAAATATTGTTTCTTATGACTAGATCTGAGGTTTATGAAGGTGTTAGGGGAGCGATGGCTCTTTATGGTGGTTAATTAAAATACTTTTAGAAAAAGTTGGCATAGAAGAAGCGACATCTATTCCCGGAAAACTTCAAGAACCTTTTGGTGATGGTTGGGCAAAACTGTTTAAAGAAAAACATGGTAACAATAAACTATCAATGGATATGTTTAGTGAATTATATATTTCTTTATCAACAAACGGAGTAGAGAATATTTATGAAATTAATTCAGATACCTTTAAAGTCAAAGGTTATCAATGTCCCATCTATGATGGTTTAAAAGATGCTGGGCTTAGTCATGAAATAATTAAACTTATGTGTACCAGCGCAGGAAGGTTGATTAATAGTTCTTTAACGAAGCATTATCCAGAGCTCTCTGCTGGAATTGATTTTAGGAATAAACCTAATGAATGTTGCATTGAATGGTATAATCTAAAAAATTAATTACTAAAATTGTAACTAAATTGACTCCCATTTTACACATAATAATCCTATTTAAAATAATAATATAAATAACTTAAAATTTTTAATAGAACCCCAACTTCTTTACTGTTGGTTGAATAATATGCCTGTAGTAATTGTTGAGATGTGGGCTGGTAGAACAGATGAACAGAAAGAGACTTTGATTAAAGCTATAAATAAAGCCTTTGGAGAGATTGGTGTTAAACCAGAATCTCTAACGGTAATAATACATGATACTCCAAAAACTAACTGGGGTATTAGGGGAGAACAAGCATCTAAAACTTAGTAAACTAATCTTACACTTATTAAGACATTATTCTTGTTTCAATCTTTTTCCACTTATCCTTAAAAAAGCCTGCATGACATTTCCATTCTTTAAAAGATTATGAAATAATTCACCATTTTCAGATTTTGAATAAAAAGATCTCCCCGACTCTAAATTTTCTTTAATAAAACCGTCTTGTATTAGAAAATTCTCTACCCAATAACGGAATTGAGACTCATTACCAAGGATTTTGATTAAACTCCACTTGGAAGCTTTTCCATTTTCAGTATCTATACAATTTAATAATTCCAACGCAATCATGCTTGGCTTCCTTCTGGAGCTTGACAAAGTCATTTCATCCTACAAAATTTTGTTCTCAAATCCTGCTTCAAACAATTTAGCATATTTTTTTCGTAATCTATTATAAACTATAATCTGTGCTATACCACAAAAGATTAGGCAAAAAGCAACGAATGCAGGTATATAGTATCTTTCCTGAAGTTTATCCATATTGTTCAAGAGTTCTGCTATTCCAAATAATGTTGAAATTAAACCAAATATTAGATAGGTTCTTACACCCGCATATAGGTCTTTTATTAATTCTGAAGCGTCAAATAGTAAATCGTTAATTATTGTGTTAAGTAAATTTACTTTCTCAGCGGGAGTTACATTATTATTATTTTTATCCAAGTTACCCACAGTTATTTCTGTTTTAATGAAGGTTTTAACATTTATTCTAGAACAATTCATAAGATTATTTATAGTGATCTTATTGATTATCTATTTGATATTCTGTTAGAGTGGTTTTTTTTGAGATTATTAACTTGATTTGGTAGCATTTTTTGATAAACCCTAAATATTAGAATGGGTTTAGGCAATTTTAACATGACAGCTATTAGCAGAACCCAAATTAATCATTTGAAAAATAATCAAAATACAAGTTACTGTGCATACATATCTAAAAATAAAGCTGGTTCATTATTTTCTTCTAATATCCAAGATTTTATTTCAATAATTGAGAATAGCGAACTTTCTTGGGTTGACTGCTTTGCTGATGATTTCGGTGGAAATGCATTAACTGCAGCTTTAATGTTTGGATTTAGCGATTCTTTAGTATCAGAGCTACTTAATAACAAAATTAGTGGATATGAAGATTTAGAAACTGAAATGGGCCTCCTTTTACCAAAAATTATCGTTAAAGATCTGGATATTTCCCTGAATCCTTTACTGATTTTAATTAAAGATAACCTAATTTTAAGCATTCATGAACACGATACAAAACGTTTTAAAAATCTTAGAAGATATGCTGAAAGTTATTTTAAACGACTGTCAAAAAATAATCCCAAAAATGAATGGCTTAGTCACACTCTATTAAGAATTATTGATGAGAATAACACAAAAAACTTTGAAAAACTTCAATATATCGAAGAAGGAAGCGATGATTTAACAAATGACTTGAAGGGGGATACTGTAGATAGTAAACACATAACCGACCAAATTTATCAAATGAAACAAACAATGTTAAAATATAGTTCTGGTTTATGGGCAACTATAGATGTTTTAGCAGAACTTAGAAGTGGAGATGCTGAATTAGTTGCTGAATCTTCACATATCTTAGAAAAAATAGGCTACTCCATAGACGACATCAATAGACAATTAGGGTTGGCCGAACATTTGACAGAGGTTCTTGCTTCATCTATGGAATGTATCCAATCAATAAACAATAATTTGTTACAGGATAAAAACAATCTTTTACAGGAAAAAAACAATATTCTCCAGGATCGTAATAATTTACTACAACAGAGAAATAACGATCTTCAAGAGTATAGTAACCAACTGCAAGAATATAACAATAAACTTCAAGAAAATAATAATCATTTACAAGAAGCAAACAATATAATATCTGAAAAAAATAATTCTTTAACCATAGCAAATAATAGATTAACTAAACTAGCCGCTTTCTTATCAATTATTGCTACTGGATTTGTTATTCCTAATACTATCGCCACTGTGTTGTCACAAACTAATATTTTTACATTTAATCCAACTGATGCACTATGGTATATAACTCTAATATTTACTTCAACTATTATCGGAACCTTTCTTGCTTATAAATGGTCTAAACAAACTGGACTACTTGATAATACAGATAACCATAGGAATAATAAATAAAAGATTTCATTTAAAACAAGTTTTTATTTAGACATATTTTAAAATTAGCTTGTTAATTCTTTTACCATAAAAATATGATCTATAAATTCACCATTTTTATAAATTTCCTTAGGTATTCTACCTGTTTCCCTGAATCCAACTTTCTCATAAACATGTTTTGCTCTACTATTTGAGGAGAAAACAGTCAAAGTAATTATCTTAAGACCCATTTCTTTGCCCTTGGAAATTAATGTATTCATCATCTCAGTACCTATTCCAATATCCCTGTATCCATCCTTAATTGAAATACCTAAGACTCCCACATGCTTTGAATAACCAGTCTTTTTAGTGATTGATGAATTTGCTACAAGTTTGCCACCAACTTCAGCTACTACTATAAATGTGTTACCTTTCTCTACCTCAGCAAGTTGTTTACTTAGCCAATCTATTTCATATTCCCTTGTAACTTTCTGAAATACTGTTATGTCTGCTCCTTCTTCAACAAGAGAATTAATAAATTCAAGACAATCATCTAAATCCTCCCATTTAAGAGTTCTAAGAATTACTTTTCTTCCATCATTAGCAAAAAAATTTTTAATAATAGTACCTGTTTTCATTAATGTCACCTATCTTAAAAATGAATTAGTTTCATTAATATTTATTAGCGTCGTTAAAAAATTAATAAATATTAATAAATTTAATAATTCTTCATCAAGTTGAGAAAGTATAAAAACAACAAATAAGTTTTATTTTTGATTCGTTTTGGCTGCAAGAATATCAGAAGTTGAAAAAACTGAGAGAGATGAAGCAATTAAAACAATAAATCATCAAATCAAAATCGAAGGAGAATTAATATCACTATATGAAAAAACGTTTCAGGAAACAGATAATAAACCTTTAGGGATGCTGTTTAGAACGATTATGCGTGATTCTCAAAAACATATTGAAATCCTTCAAACAGCTATTGAAATAATAAAAGGACAAGACATTTTAATAAAAGACAGAGAAGAAATCAAAACAAATCTTAAGAAGCATTTAGAGCTAGAAGAGGATTCAATTAATCGTGGTGATAACCTACTTAAATTTAATTGGTTAAGAGAAAATAAGGGGTTAGCTTCTCTTATAGAGAGTTGGCGTGATGATGAAAAACGCCATCATAAATTTCTAAAGGAGCTCTCTGAGAAACCCTTTATTCTTATCAACTCTAATGATTTTGCATCAGTATTTAGAGATGAAACTTTCTTCGAAGACCGTTATGTAAGATCAAAAAAATATTGGGATGAAAAAAACCCTAAACCATAATTGCTTATCACTACCTACCAGTGATAAGAAAAATTTTTTTAATTATGAAAATCTGAAAGGAGACCAAATTAATACTTCTTTTATCGCTTTATCAACATATTCTGCAAAGTGATCCGTAATATCCCTTGCAGTAATTACTCCATATAATATGCCATTATGTTCTACTGGTAATTTTCTGACATTCTTTAATCTCATGGTTTCAGCTGCAGTAGTCACTTCCACATCTGGACTTATAGTCACTAATGGACTCGACATTACTTGGTTGACTTTAACTTTCGAAGGATCTAGTTCTTTGGCTACTACATTCCTTATTATATCTCTTTCAGTTAACATGCCTTTTGGGTGCCCCTTATCCAAAATAACTGCATATCCTCTAGGACTTTCTGCAATTTTTTTGGATGCATCAGTTATGTTACTTTCACTATCAATTGTAATGATGTCTTTGTTCATAAAATCTTTAACTAAAAAAGTCATATCACTCACAAACACTTAAATTATTTATTTCATAATATTTAATGTTTTACAGATTTTAAAATAAGGATATAATATCCTTAAAAACAATATTTTAAAATAAATACGTATAAAATCTAAATTTCTTAAAAAAGAATGATATATTAATCTCCAACGCTATTATTATTTTAGACTAATAGTTTGATAAAGTATGGTAAGTAGATCAGAAAATCTTAAAGAAATATTAGAAATAGAGGATGAAATAAACAAACTCGAGATCAACCTAAATTACAGAACAATCAAGGAAAACCTAAAGAAACTTGAGAAAGGTTATTTCGGATTATTTATCTCAGTTCCTTCACCAAATAATTTGAAGGAAACTATAAAAATTAAAAGAAATTCTCCTCAATTAGAAAATACTATAAAATTATATAAAGAAAAAATTGAAGATTATCAAAATAGAATATATAAACTTAAGATTAAAAGAAAAGATTTAAAAAATGCTTTATTTCAATAAGCTTTATTGATTTACACTTTAAAAAGCAATAATTTTCAAATTTAACTTGATGGACATGTTTACCTGCCGAATAAATTGATATATCTTACGTATATAAGAGGAGTGAGGTCTAGAGTTTGAATATTGGCTTAATAGGTGTAGGAAAAATGGGTGAATGTTTTTACAAAATCGTTGACCTTCCAAGGTCATAAACTCACTTTATTTGATTTAGATTTTAATAGGTCAAAGGAAGTAGCTAAAAAATATAATTGTCTTTATTCAGAAAATAAAAAAGAATGTTTGAAGAACAAGGATCTTGTTATTTTCTGTACTCCCATTACTAATACTCCTAATTTAATTATTGAATTAATCCCATTCCTAGAATCTAAAACAATTCTCTGTGAGATAACTTCATTAAAGGGGGGAGTGGTACCTGTTTTAAGAGAGCTAAAAAATATTACTTTGTCATTACATCCTATGTTTGGTCCAGATGTTCAGAACTTTACAAATCAAACAATGGCTTTAATCCATGTTAAAAATATTGAAATCGAAAAAAAGTATACTGAAACCCTTTTCCCAGAATCAAAAATTGTTACTACTAGTGTAGAGAACCACGATAAAGCGATGGCATATGTACTTTCTTTACCTTATTTCATGAATTTAGTTTTTGCAAACACCTTAGAACAAGGAGAAAGGGAATTTATAGAACAGTTGGCTGGAACAACTTTCAAAGCTCAGTCCATAGTTAAAGATTGTATAATTGGAGAATCAACAGAACTCATAGAATCTTTAATAAATTGTAACATGTATTCATGGGAAATCATTAACCAATTCATAGACGAAGCGGTCTATCTTAGACGAATATTCAAGAAAGGAAGCACTGTCGATAATTATCTCAGTTTACTGAAAACACAACTTGATGATACTAGACTATTTGAAGCACGTACTATGAGAAATCATATTCAAAATTCTACTCTGAATAGATTAACTAAGTAGTGTTAGAATATGGTTGAAGAAAAAGCTATAAAAAACATTTTCATTGCAGCAGGACCCTGCGCAATTGAATCAGAAAATCAAATTAATGATATAACCTACAAAATGAGTTTGATCCGAGATATTTCTAAACCCTATTTAATTCATTTTATGTGTAGAGGTGGCTCTTGGAAACCTAGGACTCTGCATATTGATCAGAATGGAGAACATGTTTTTGAAGGTTTGAGAGAAGAGGGTTTAAAAATTCATGCTAATTCAGCTAAAAAATATTTTCTTCCTATAGTATCTGAACTGATGTCCGAGATGGATTTAAGACACTTTCACCGTTACCTCGATGAAGAGATAGATTTTATTCAAATAGGTGCAAGAACAAATCAAGCATATGCTCTATTATATGCTGTTGGAGGAACAGATTTTGGTGTGATGCTTAAGAGTCCCTTACAAGGAATTGATGTTAACGAATCTGTTGGTTCTCTTCAGAGACTAGAAAATAATAGACAAATAATATATTGTGTGAGAGGTCAAAAAAAAATAATTGACCCTCGCGGGTTAAGAACTGAAGCTTACAATAATTATGTCAAGGATCTAAATGACAGTCCTGATCAAAGCCCTGATTCAAGGAACTTAAACAACATCAGGGCAATAAATTACTTAAAAAATAATCCATACCTCATTGAAAATAACGTATTGTATTGTTATGATCCTAGTCATACATGGGGAGGAAAAACAGAGTTAATGAAATATAAAATAGGTGATTGGGCAATAAAAGCAATAATTGAATATAATTATGATGGTTTAATGATTGAAGTTAATGATAGATCTGCAGAAGCTATTTGTGATGCAGAACAAGCACTATTAATAACAACTAATGGCATAGATTGGTCTAAAACAAATTATAAAGTTGAACCCAAAATCCCGCCAATTACTCTCGTCGACATAGTATCAAGCATATTGGAATTTCAAGGAAAAAAAATAGGTATAGATGCTCAAGAAATTGAAACTAATAAAAAAGAGCTAAAAAACATTAGATGGGACGCAACATTATGAATTTAAAATCTTAATAATGTATTGTAATAAACAAAATTATTTATTAATTTAAAAAAGATTATTCCTTGTCAAAAATCAGATTTTTTAAATGTGATGTTTTAATCTTAAAAATTTAACCATTTAAGTTTTTTAAATGTATAGTATAATTAGATAAACTTTATGAAGAATTGATTACAAGAATTTATTGTGTAGTTAGGTTCATTTCTCCATAATGGTGAAGTTACCTGCACTCAAAATATTTTTGTAACAATCTTTATAACCTTAACTTGAACGTCCTTTTGAGGCGTAGTCAAGCCCATAAGCTGATTGTAATACACCCTAAAGCCAATGGTGCTTCGATCCTAATGCTACGTTCTCATTTTAAAAATATTTAATTTAACGACAAAATATTCCTTTTAAAATGGATTATTTCACAATTTAGAAAAATTTTTTTTAATTAAATTTGTTGTTAAATTTAAATAAAGTTAGATAATATTATACCAATAGCCATCAATGCAGTCATTGTTAAGGTAAGTTTTACGTTTTCACCCATATAGGGTATAATTTCTGGTACTTTTCCTTGGTTATTAATAACTCCTTTTACAGCTTTATACCCTATAGGTAATGTGAAATAGGTTACTAATACTGTAGGGGGCAAAAAATTTTTTATAACTGTTAAAAATACCCACAAATAAGTGCATATAATTAGAACTCCGTATATTATTGATGATTTTTTTTTACCAAAAGCAATAACGACATTTCTACGCCCAACAGTCTTATCAGCGTCAATATCTGGAAATTCGTTTAAAAAAAGTAAAGTACCTACAAGTAAACCTGGTACAACTCCTGCATAGAGACTTGTAAATCCAAATTCCTTTGTTAGGGTCATATATCCCCCTATTGCTACTAGAGGTCCAAAATTTATTCCTGTAATTAGTTCTCCAAGGTAAAGTTTTGAAAATATTGGTGTATAAAAGTAGATTGTTAAAATAGCTAAAGCTATTATTGGTAAAATCATCCAAGTTGAATTGTATGCTAGATAAATACCTATGCCTGAACCTATTGTTAAACAAATTATACCAAACTTGTAGACTGTCTCTGATTTAAGTTCACCAGATGTTAATATGTTACTTCCTCCACTGAAAGGTGTTTTGATTGTTTTAAAATCTAAACCATTTTTATAATCAAAATATTCGTTTAAAACGTTAATACTTATATGAGCTAATGTAACTCCTACAAATCCTAATATCATATTTAGTAAATTAAAGTAGCCGTCAACATATGCTGCAGCTACTCCTATACTATAAGTTATAGGTGCTAAGATTAGGAAGGGAGCTCTTATTTGTCTTAGCCAGATTCGATAACTCATGGGATAAAACAGATATTTAGCATGTTTTTATGTTTTTCATAAAATCTTTCATATATATAAGATTGTACGTATAGTCTTAATTCAAATCGGGGTTTAACGGTTTTGGCTATAGTTACTGATAAACTAAAAATAATCATAGACAGAAGCAATTACGTTGAGGAAGCTCTATCAATAATAGATAAAGAATTCGATGTAGAACTTAGATCCGCAGCTCAATATGCTTTATCAACTGGAGGTAAACGATTAAGACCAATTCTCTGTATGTTGTCATGCGAGTTAGTTGGTGGTGATTATAAGGAAACAATTCCTGCATTCACATCATTAGAACTAATACATAATGCAACTTTAATCCACGATGATATTCTTGATGATGATGTAATACGTAGAGGATACCCCTCTGTCCCTAAGAAATATGGATTAAAAACCGCAGTGTTAACAGGTGATGCTTTACTTAGTCTTGGTTTAAGATATGCTTCTATTACTGAAAATACTAAAGTTGTTAAGTTACTAAGTGAAACAAGTCTAAAAATGGTTTCGGGTATTAAAAAACAACTAAATTTAAACAAGAAAGCTGTTTCTGAGGATGTTATTTTAGAAATTAATTATTTAAAAAGTGGTAGTCTATTCGAAGCAGCCACGGAACTTGGTGCAATAATTGGTGGTGCTGACGAAGATACTGTAAAATCGTTGGCATATTTTGGGCAATTATTCGGGAATTCCTATCAGATAAAAGACGATATAATAGATATTCAAACAAAAAGTTTCGATGAGCCTCGTAACGATTTACTAAACGGTGATTTTACTCTACCCATAATTTATGCATTAGAGTCTAATATTCCAAGTGAGACGAAGAAAAAACTCTTCGAAGACTTTAATTCATTAACCCTTCAAAATATTTTAGATATTTTATCAAAAACTTCAAGCATACAAAAATGTTGGGATAAAATAGATTATTACCTTAGTGATGCTCAAAAAATTCTCGATCAATTCAATAATAGTGAAGCTAAAAATGGCATTCTTTTTTTGTTGAACCAATTAAAATCTAAAAATTCATACACTTAAAATATTTATATAAATATTTTAATTATTAATATAAATTAATATTAATTAATAGGTAATATTTCGTTTAAAAAATGTAACTTTTTTTGACAACAGATATCAATTATTTTACTCTATAATAAATATTATATGATATTATAATAACTATAATAATTGGTATATATTGTCTGTAGTAGGATTTTCTAGAGCTAACTCTTTGTGGGTTGTTAATTATTTTAATTCTTGTGGATTTATGGAATTATTGCCTTGGGTTGGTTCTGGTTATGATATGGAAAGATTTGGTATACTTCCTACAGCCAGTGCAAGGCATGCTGATGTTTTAGTTGTTGCTGGGTATATTACATTAAAAGGTGCTAAACGTGTTAGAAGAATTTATGATCAAATGCCTTCACCAAAATATGTTTTAGCGCTTGGTAGCTGTCCAATGACAGGTGGTATGTATTGGGATTCTTATAATACTGTAAAAAACATTGAAGAAGTTTTACCTGTTGATGTATGGGTTTTGGGTTGTCCTCCAAAACCTGAGAATATTGGTCATGGGATTGTTATGGCTATGAACGCAATTAAAAGTGGTTTCAAAGGGCATTAGGTGATGATAAATTGAGTTTAGATATGATTTCTTATATTAAAGAAAATCTTAGTGATCTTATTTTATCTATAGAAGAAGATAAAATAATAACTTTATTAATTGATAAAAAAAACCTTTTAAAAGTTGCAGCAATTTTAAAAGACGCAGGTTACAACCATTTTTCTGACGTAACAGTTGTTGATTATATAGATAATGATGAATTCGAATTAATTTATCATTTATGGTCTCATAATTTAAAAATCAGATTAATGTTAAAAACAAGATTATCAAGACATGATGCGAATGTAGATACACTCACCTCTGTTTGGAAATCAGCTCATATGCATGAGAGAGAAAACCATGAAATGTTTGGAATACTTTTTAAAGGTCATACTGATTTAAAACCTTTACTTCTTGAAGATTGGGAAGGTTTACCTCCTTTAAGGAAAGACTTTGATTCACGTAAATTTGTAATTGACAAATTTTATGGAGGTAAACGTATTTGATTGATGTACCTTTTTTTACTATACCTTTTGGACCATGTCATCCTTCATCAGGTCATTTTCACGCCTCTTTAAAAGTTGATGGAGAACAAGTAGTGGAAGTAATACCAGATCCAGGTTATCTTCATAGAGGGTTTGAAAAATTAATGGAATATAGAACATTTTTACAGAATTCTCCCTTAGTTGACAGAATCTGCATATTAGATCCTTTTGCTGCTGAATTAGGTTATGTTAATGCTTCTGAAACTGTTTTGGATATAGAGGTTCCTGAGAGAGGTAAATTTATTAGAACTATAATGGCTGAATTGGGTAGAATTTTGAGCCATACTACATGGATAGGTGTAATTTCTTTAGTTCTTGGTCTGGATACTGGGTGTAAAATTGCATTTGGAGATCGAGAATCAATAATTAGAATTAATGAAAAAATTACTGGTGGTAGAATATATCCTTGTTATTTCTTACCTGGTGGTGTACGTAGGGATCTCCCAAAAAATTATCATGAATTGTTTGACGAATTATTTATTCGTCTTGAAAAAAATCTTAATCAATATGATTATCTAATTTTTGGCAATGAATCTTTTCGTGGTCGTTTAGAAAATATTGGTATAATGGATGAGAAAGAAGCTATTGATCTCGGAGCAACTGGTCCAAATTTAAGGGCTACTGGATTGAAGACTGATCTCAGAAAAGATGAGCCTTATGAAGTTTATGAACAACTTAATTTTGATATCCCTGTTCAAACTAAAGGAGATGCTTTTTCTAGGTGTATGTGTAGAAGGCTTGAGATTGAACAAAGTATAAATATTATCAAAGAAGCAATACAAAAAATTCCTGATGGAGAATATAAAAATAAAAATTTCAGACCTTTTACTAAAGCAAAAGAAAAAGAAACATATTTCTGCTGTGAATCAGCTAGAGGCGAACAATGTTATCATATGGTAAGTAACGGTCAAGACAAACCATATAGAGTCAAAGTTAGAGGACCAAGTTTTTCCCATACATTAGATGAATTCCCTTATTTAGCTAAAAATTCATATATTGCTGACATTCCTGCGATATATTGGAGTTTGGACCCTTGTCCGGCAGACGTAGATAGGTGATTAAAATGCCTTTAAAAGATCTTTTAAAACCTTTTAAAACTTTAAAAAATATTAGCAAAAAACCTATGACCTTAGTTTTTCCAAAAGAATCTTTACCTCCAACAGAAAATTATAGAGGAAGGCAACTTCTTGATGTAAATAAATGTATAGGCTGTGGAATGTGCTCAAGGGTTTGCCCGAATGATGCCATAAATATGGTTGATTTTATGAATAAAAAATGTCCTCAGATCCACCTTGGTAAATGTTGCTTTTGTGCTTTATGTGCTGAAAACTGTCCTACAAATGCACTAACGATGACAAATCAAATATTTATTGCAGGTTATGATAGATTCTTTGCTGTATATGATCCAGAAAAATTGTCGAAAAATGAATAGTCAATCTTTAATAATATTTTTAAAATTTTTGATACGATAAAAATAAAATATTAATAATTTTATTAAAAATAATTGATTTATATATGAAATTATTATTTAAGAATAAACTAAACTCATTCTTTTTCTAATAATTTTATTAAATTTTATCGATTTAATATTTATATCCTTTTAAAATAAATTAACTAATATTAGGACCTATGTTTATTTTTATACAACTTCTGAGGTAAATATTGATGTGAAAAATTTGGTGAAGCCTTTCTTAATTGGTACAAGAAATGCTGCTCCTCATCTTTATAGAGGTATAGGAGTCTTGAAGAAAGGTGGCAGCATCATAGACGCTGTTGAAGCAACTGTCAGTGGTATTGAGGAAAGCACTGAAAGTGGTAATGTTGGTGTTGGTGGTAGCCCTAATATTCTTGGCGTAATTGAACTTGACGCATCCATAATGGATGGTGCCACAATGAAGACAGGGGCAGTTGGGTGTGTATCAAAATACTGTCATGCAATCAGTATTGCTAGAAAGGTGATGGATTGCACTCCACACGCTTTCCTTGTTGCTGATGGTGCTCATAGATTTGCTAAAGTGATGGGCTTTAAAGAATTGGAACTCCACACTGAAAGAAGCAAAACTTTGGCTAAAGCTATGGCTTTAGATGGTTACAAGAGCCTTCCTGATGATTGGCCTAATAAAGAATATTACGTTACTGCAGCTCAAGAACTTAATATTCATGAATGGTACAAAAAACTCTCAGATGAGCACCAGGGAACAACTAATGTAATTGGAATGGATTCTGAAGGCAATATTTGTGTTGGTGTATCTACTAGTGGAACCTCAATGAAATTTCCAGGCAGAATCGGTGACAGCCCAATAATTGGTGCAGGAAATTATTGCGATAACAGATATGGTGGCGTAGCTTGTACTGGTCGAGGTGAACTTACAATAAGGCGCCTTACCTCTAGAATTATAATTAAGTATATGGAGGATGGTTTAAGCATGGAGAAAGCAATAATTAAAGCTTTCAAAGAACTTCATGCACTTAAAGATGGAAGTTGTCAATGTATTGCTGTAGATAAAAATGGTAATACTATATCAGCTAACATGACTAGGGCTTCAAGTCACTTCTATATGGATATTGATATGACTGAACCTAAAGAACGGCAAGGCATATTGGTTGAACCAGATTAAGTTAAATTCTATTTAATTACTTCAAAACTTAATTTTTAAAATTCAAATATTTTCTATCTTTAATTAAAATAGGAAAAGATCAATTTTTAGTTTTAATTGGAAAATTGGGGTATTTTAATAAGCTATTTGAATTCTTCATTTGGAATAAAATTTTGTATTAGCTCTACTTTTTAACAGTTATTGATATTGAGCTGACACTTCTAATTCTTCCATCTGTTGATTCAAGTTGCTCGGTTCCTATCTCAATATCTTCAATAGTGAGATCATTTAGAAACCTGTTTTTTGTTACCTCAACCACATCAACTGCTGTGCTTATAGATCTTCCTCTCGCTTTTACGGTTACGGTGTCACCTTTTTCCTGTAGCGATGTTATGATTGCTATACAGTAGTTCATGATGGGTTTACTTCCAATATACACTATGTTTTCTTCAGACATTGTTGTAGTCAATTCGATTATGTTTGTCACCTAATTAAAATTTAGGGTGTTAGAGCACAAAATACACTAATTATTTATATATAAACGAACAAATTTAGTCACTTTTTTTACTATAACTATTTCTGGGTGTGAAAGTATTTCTATTAAATGGTGTATTATTTATTTGATTTACCTTGGAACTATGGGATGGAGTTATCCCTTTTGGGTAGATAACTTTTATTCTAGAGGTACTCAGCAAAAAGAATTTCTTCAATATTATTCAAAAAAATTTAATACTGTAGAGATTGACTCTACCTTTTACAGAATTCCCTCTTTAAATACAATTTCAGAGTGGAAGAACTCTGTATTCGATGGTTTTAAATTTTCAGTAAAAATGCATCGAGATATAACACATGCTAAAAACCTATATTTTGACGAATCGAAATTAAATGTCTTCTTGGAACGTATACAAAAACTTGACACAGTTTTAGGTCCAATTTTACTACAGTTTCCTCCATGGTTAAAATCTGAAAACATAGGATCTTTAGAGAATCTACTTAAAATAATTCCAAAAAATTTGATTTTAGCTCTAGAATTTCGAAATGAAAGCTGGTTTACTGATTCCACTTTTAAGCTTTTACGAAATTATGATGTATCTATTGTTTCTGTTAATAACCAAAAATATTTTGATGAAAAACTAGGTAAAATTAATTATTTTAGATGGGAAGGTGATAGGGAAAAAATAAACGGAGAGAAAGGTGTTGTTGAAGTTGATAGAAGTAAAGAGATTGCTTCATGGTCATTAAAACTTCATTCTTTGTATGTCCAGGGAAGAGATGTTTTTGGTTATTTCAGTAAATTTTTTTCTGGTTTTCCTCCTTTCGATGTCCAGGAAATGAACAATCAATTAAATTTATTAAAAAAATAATTATGTGAAAATTATTTTTGTTTAGAAAATATTTTCATTGCTGCCCCTACACCATTTCCTATTGTTTTTAAGTAATTTAATTCGTATAAAGCAGCTTCCATTGCTGCTAATGTTGCAGAAATATCGTTTATTGTATCGCTTCCCATATGACCGATTCTAATTGTTTTCCCTGCTATTTTACCTAATCCCCCTGCAATTATAACATTGTATTTTTTCATCATAATGTTCCGTAATTCAACATCGTTTACTTCTTCTGGTATAATTGGGACGCTTAACGTATGTGCAAGGTTGTTTTTGTCTGGGAAGGATTCTAATCCTATTTCTCTTAATCCTAATTGGAAGGCTTCAGAAAAGATTTCGTGTCTCTTCCATCGCTTTTCTAACCCTTCTTCATGAATTATTTTAAGAGCTTCAAGCATTCCTAGAACCATACCTGTTGCAGGTGTAGCAAAATATTTTTTAGGGTTTTCCATTATTGGTCTCCACTTTTTTAAATTAGTGTAATAATCAGAGATAGGTGTTTTCCTAGATTCAATGACTCTCCATGATTTTTCATTTAGACAAAACAGACTCATACCAGGAGGAGCACCTATTGCTTTTTGGCTTCCCGTTAAACAGAAATCGATGTTCCATTCATCCATTTTTATTGGCATCCCTCCTATTCCACATACACTATCAACAATGAATAATGCATTTGAGTTCTTCATTAAATCTCCAATTTTCTGTATTGGATTAGCTATTCCTGTTGATGTATCAACATGTTCGACTGTGACTGCTTTATAATTATTGGAAAAAAGTTTTTCCTCTAGTAATTTTAAATCAATTCCTTTACCCCAATCAAAAGATAAACGATTTACTTCACCACCATGTGGAGTGATAATTTCAGCCCATTTTTCTCCGAAAAAACCATTTTCAATACATAAAACTTTGTCTCCTTTTTCAATTAAGTTGGAGGCGGCAGCTTCCATACCTAAAGTTCCACTACCTGAAAGCATGAAAGGTACTCCTTTAGTTTGGAAAAGTTCTTTTTGTAGATTCAAGGCTTCGATATAAGACTCAACAAACTCTCCGCTTCCATGACTATATATTGTCCTAGAAAGTGCCCGAAGTACTCTTGGAGAAACTATTGTTGGACCAGGAATCATAAGTAACTCGCGTTCGTGATCCACCTTATACACCTGAAAATAAATAAACGATTAATGTTTTATGACTTTCCACTAATTTATACTTTAAATTAAATTATTCTTTATAGCATTCTGAAATCTTTCTTGGCACTGTTGAATAATTTTTTTAGCATTTTCTAAATCTTGCCATTTTTCAACTCTAGTTTCTTTTTGTTCAGGTCGTTTATAATTATTGTAGAAATAATTTAGTTCATCTATCATAGATTTAGGAATATCTTCTAAATTTTGTATATGTCTATAAAACGGGTCCGTTGTACTTACTGTTACTATTTTGTCATCAACTTGATCGCCATCCCACATTATAATGTTAGCAACTGGTCTAGCAGTAGTTACACAACCTGTGAATGTTGGTTCATTTATTAAAAGAACTGCATCAAGTGGATCATTGTCATCATCTAATGTTTGTGGGATAAATCCATAATCACATGGATAATATGTGTAAAGTACTCGATCAAGTTTAAAGACTCCATTTTTTGCATCAAATTCATATTTATTTCTGCTGCCTCTGATTATTTCTGTTACAACATATAATTCTAAAGGAGGGTTAGGACCAGTTGGAAATTTTCGCCAATAATCAATCAATTGTTTCGTTTACAGGTTGAAAGCATTAGTTTTTAATCTTTACGCTTCTGTTTCATCCATGTAAGCTAAAACTTCTTTCCATAAATCAAGAGTCTCAAGAGCTTCTTTCTCATCAAGTACTTGAATTACAAATCCTGTATGCACCAGAACCCAGCTACCGATATTAACTAATCCCTTTTCCATCAAATCAATTATTGCTTCTCTTTTTATTCCCCCAAAATCAATAATTGCAGTTCTCCCATCAATGGATTCTACTTTACCTGGAATAGCTAGGCACATTATCTTCCATCTATGTAGTCGTCCCTTATATTCTAAACTAATTTTTATTTTATTTATTTTTAAATGTTATGATTTTCGTTTTAATAAGAAGTTACTTTTTTATTCTTTTATAATCACACTTATTATACATACTAGCATAAACAATATATTCAGTAATTATAATTGATACTGATACCTTTGCACGGATTTAACTTTAGTGAACTTATGTATCCGGAGTTGGTTAAATGGTGAAACTTCTTTTATTAGGCTTATCTGGTGACTCTGGTTGCCAGGTAGCTGCAGTTGGATTACATGATAAACTCCTCAAAATATTAATGGGTAATGAGCTAGTTTATGCTCCTACATTAATTGATGTTAAAGAGATTCCTGAAAAAATTGATGTAGCTATAATTGAGGGTGGTTTAAGAACTAAACATGAAGTTGAGGTAATTAAAAAAATTCGTGCCAACTCAAATATTTTGATATCACTTGGTTCATGTGCTTGTTTTGGAGGAATACCTGGATTAGCTAACACGGAGCATGGAAAGGTTCTTTTAAAAAAGATTTACACTGAACAAAAGGGGACTTCTGTTGGTGTTATCCCTGTAGTCGATGAATTGCTTTCAGGACAATTTCCAATTCATACTGCAGTTCAGGTTGATTATTTAATACCTGGTTGTCCACCAGAAATTAATGATATTGAATATACTCTAGTTACTTTATTAAATGGTGAAAAACCCACCAAATGTTTAACTGATGTTTGTGAGGATTGTCCCCGTGAAAGATTAGGGGTTTATTCAAATAAACTAAAACGAATCTTTGAAGAAGTAAGTGATCCCAAACGTTGCTTATTGGAGCAAGGATTTCTTTGTATGGGGCCTGCAACAATGGGTGGATGTGGAGCTCCTTGCCCTGCTGCTGGTATGCCATGTGATGGATGTAGAGGACCAACAATAAAAAATAGTGATCAAGGATTAACAATGCTAGATGCTTTAACTAGTTTAATATCTGAAATGAAAGACAATTTTGATCTTACACAACACATCGGAATCTTATATCGTTATACTTATCCAGATTCTAATCTAGTAAAAAATTTTATTGGAGGACAAAAAAATGAATGAACAAATAGTGATTAATCCATTAACAAGACTTGAAGGAACTGGAAATGTTAAAATCGAAGTTGAGTCAGGAAAATTAAAAGATCTTCAACTTACTATTGCCGTAGCGCCTCGTTTTTTTGAGTATCTACTTCTAAATAAACCCGCAGAAGATGCTCCTAGAATATCAGAACGTATATGTGGTATCTGCTATGTTAACCATCATCTAGTTTCAGTCAAAACAATTGAAGATGCTTGGGGAGTAACAATTCCAGAAGTAGCTACTTTATTAAGAAGAACATTAAATGCAGCAAGTTTTATCACTAGTCATACATTACATTTAGCTTTTTTAGCTCTTCCTGATCTAATTCCAATTAAGAACAGAAATATAGTAGGTGTTGCTGAAACTTTACCAGATATAGCTGATGCAGCACTTAGACTACACGAATATGGTAACAAAGTTGTATCAGAAATTGGGGGGAGGATCGTTCAAGTAGTAACTGCTGTTCCTGGTGGAATGACAAAAGGTTTGACAGGTGAAATCAGATATAAACTTCTTCGTGAAGGTAGGATGGCTTTAAATAATGTAAAAAAATTCGCTGATACAATTTTTAATATTTATGAAAATCGCATAAATGACCCCTATGAATATATGGGTTTAAAGGTCCCATACTTAGGTTTAGTAAATTCTAAAGGCGAATACGAAATATACGATGGGGATCTTAGAATAAAGGGAAATAATGGCAATATTTTACTACAAATTCCGCCACAAGAATATTATAAATATTTTGAAGAAACTTCTAGTGGACATAGCTTTACTAAAATAACTTATCTTAAAGAAATGGGTAAAAAGACTGGTTTAAATCGTGTTGGTCCTTTGGCAAGGATTAACGTAGTTGATGGTTTTAAATGGCAAGTTTCCACTGAGTATTTAAAAAGTTATTCAAAATTATTTAAAAGGCCTTCTGATGATACTGCAGCTTATAACCTCGCTAGAACTATTGAACTTGTAGCTTCTGTAGAAGAAGTTCTTGAAGGATTAGCTAATGATATAATTACCTTAGAAAGAACACGAATACCTGTTAAATCTAAAGAGGGGTGGGGGTCAGCATTTACAGAGGCTCCAAGAGGATTATTACACCATACTTATGAAACAGATGCAAATGGAATAATAAAAAACGTAAATATCGTTGCACCTACAACTTTTAATCATAAAAGTATTGAAAATAATATTCGCATTTATGCAGAACATAATATTGATGGTTTAATTTCAACAGATAAACGATCTGATGTTTTATGGGGTATAGAAAAAATTGTAAGAGCTTATGATCCTTGTTTAAGCTGCAGCGTCCATATGGTTGAAATTGATCTAACAATAGATGGCGAAAAGACAATTGACAGGGGGTCTAAATAATGGGATCTTTAGTAATTTTGGACACTTTTGGTGAGACTTTAAAAGAAAAACTTGATGTTGATTCAATTGAAGAGTATGCTAAAAAACAAGAAAATGTCTTAGTTACTTATCAAACTCACCGTTTAAATCAAAATATTATGAGTGAGTTAATTAGAGAGGTTCAAGAAAAAAACGGAATAGACTCTTTAAGCAACGTAATAGTGTTAACCGGTTCAAGAGTCCGTCTGGAAATTCCTTTGAAAAAAGCTATGGAATCTGCTGGTTTGGATCCTAATTTATTAGTAATGTCTAATATACGAGAACAAGCTGCTTTAGTTCATAATTTCTCAGAGGCTACTGAAAAAGCAAAAGCTTTGTTAAGAATTGCTTTAGTTAAAGCAAAGAATGCTACTCCTGTTGAAAGGAAAGTAATTCAAAGATTTAATGAAGTTTTAATTATTGGAGGAGGAGTGGCTGGTATTCATGCTGCCCTTGACTTAGCTAAACTTGGTTTAATGGTCCATCTTGTTGAAAGAGAACCAACCATTGGTGGCTTAATGCCTCTTCTTGGAAAAACTTTCCCTGAAGATACATGTGCTATTTGCATCGGTGGTCCCAAGATGGCGGATGTTGGTAATGAACCTAACATAGAAATATTGGATTATAGCGAAGTTGAAGCAATTATCCGTTTACCTGTTGGTTATAGAGTGCATATTAAAAGAAAACCGCGTTATATTGATCCAGAAAAATGTGTAGCTTGTGGACAGTGTACTGAACGTTGCCCCGTTTCTGTTTTAGATGAATATAATGGTGGCATTAGTTTAAGGAAATCTGTTTATTTACCCTATCCTAACGCTGTACCACGGAAACACCTAATTGATGAATCATCATGCCTTTACTTGACAAAAGGTAGTTGTCGTTTATGTGAACGTGTTTGTCCTAATCAGGCTATTGATTTTAACCAGAAAGTCACTTACAAAGATCTGTATGTAGGCTCTATTATTGTAGCTACTGGTATTGATAATTTCGATCCTAAACCATATCCACGTTTTGGTGCACAATATCCAAATGTAATTGATCAATTTCAATTGGCTCGTTATCTTGATGGTGAAGGACCAACTTCAGGCATATTAACTAGACCAAGCGATGGTAAAAAACCTCAAAAAATTGTAATGGTGCAATGCGCTGGTTCAAGAGATCCTGAACTGAATCCCTATTGTAGTCGATATTGTTGTATGGCTGCTATGAAACATGCTCAAGAAATTAAGGTTAATCAGGGAGGTGATATTGAAATCACTATTTTATTCAAAGATATTCGTGCAGGTGGAAAATACTATGAAGAATTCTACAATAGAATCAAAAATTTGGGAATTAACTTTATTTATGGTAATTTTAAGGAAGTTAAGCAATCTGATGATAAATTATTTGTAGAGTATATTGATGGTCAAGATAAAAATAATGTCTTAGAAAGTGATTTAGTAGTACTTTCAACTGGTATGATTCCAAGTCGTGGAACTCAAGAATTGGCAGAAAAACTTGGATTAGAAATAGACAAATATGGATTTTTTGATGAAGTAGATATTAAAGTAGCTAGTACAATTACTAAAAATCCAGGTATTTTTATTGCAGGTGCATGTCACGCCCCAAAAGATATTCCAGAGTCTGTTGCACAAGCAAGTGCAGCAGCAGCTATGGTAGCCACTTATTTAATGAAAGAAATTGATGCTTCTAAACCTATTCTCACACCAATTGTAGACCCTGAAGTTTGTGGTAGATGTGGTGTTTGTGTTGATCTATGTCCATATAATGCCATATCTATGCCACCGGAAGGACCTGTTGTAATAGATGACATCTTATGTCAGAGTTGTGGATTATGTATCTCTAGTTGCCCAACAAGAGCTCTTGATAACTCTAACTTTGGGTTCGATTCACTTATGGATCAAGTTAAAGCAGCCCTTAAAGATAATTCTGAACCTAAAATTATTGGTTTTGCTTGCAATGATTGTGGCTATAGACTTTTAGATGCTGCAGGTTTTTATAATTCTAAATACTCGTCAGCATTCATACCAATTTATGTTCCATGTATGAGTTTAGTTAGTTTACGACATATTACTAGTGCATTAGATCTTGGTGCTAAAGGAGTAATGTTGATCGGATGTTTGGAAGATCGGTGTCATTATCATAAAGGAGTAGATCATGCTGAAACTCAGCTCAAAATTCTAGAAAATATCTATAAATATTTTGGAAGACAGATGCCAATTCGGGTTTTAAAGAGCTGTGGTTCTATGCTTGAACAATTTTTAACGGAATTGGATTCTCTTACAACAGAAATTTTGGAGGTAAAACAATGAGTGATAATAATGAGCTTAGAATAGGTGTTTTCGTATGCAGATGTGGTTTAAATGTAGCTAAAAGTGTTGATACTACATCATTAGTTGAATATTCTTCAAATTTACTTGGTGTTATTTATGCTGAGGAAATTGAGTTCGCGTGTAGTGAAATAGGATTAAAACAAATAAGCGAATCTATAAGGGATAACAAAATTAATAGAGTAGTAATAGCTGGATGCTCACCTTGGCTTCATGAAAAAACATTCCAACGTATGATGGAACGCGTTAAACTCAACCGATATCTTCTTGAAATAGCTAATATCCGTGAACAAGTAGCTTTTCTTTATTCTAACCAGATACTGAAAGCAACTGAGAAAGCTAAATTTATTATAAATGCTGCTGTCGAACGTGTAAAAACATTAGAAGAAATTGGTAGAAAAAGTGTACCAATTCAAAAATCTGTGCTAATTATTGGTGGAGGAGTAGCAGGAGTTGAAGCAGCGAAACGTTTAGGTGATTTAGGAATAGAAGTATACCTTATCGAGAAAACACCTTTCATTGGTGGGCACGCACTTCAACTTGGTTCTGTTTTCTCTACAGAGGATTGTGGAACATGTGTCTCCCCATGTGAAAATGAACTTCATAGAAGATGCTTTTATAGAAACACAATCTCTTTTCACCCTTATATCAACATAATGACATCAACAGAATTAAAAGAAATTAATGGACATATTGGAGACTATAAAGCAACTTTGACTATAAAACCACGTGGCGTAAATCAAGAACTTTGTATGGGATGTAATAAATGTGAAGAAGCCTGCCCTGTTGAAATACCTGATCCATTTAATTTTGGTCTGAGTAAAAGAAAAGCGATTTATATTTTAAGCGATCAAGCTCTGCCTAGAATTTATGCTATAGATCCAGCTACTTGTATAAAATGTAATAAATGTAGTGAAATATGTCCTGTTAACGCTATCGATTTATCAGAAGAAACACGTGAAGTAACAGTTGATGTTGGTGCTGTTTTAGTCACTACTGGTTTTGAATCATTTAATCCAGAAGGGCTTTATACATATGGAGAAAATCCGGATGTAATAACTCAGTTACAATTAGCTAGAATGCTTGATATGAGTGGTCCCACGAAAGGTAAAGTGATTCGTCTAAGTGATGGTGTTGAACCTAAAAGAATTGCTATGATTCAATGTGTTGGTTCAAGAGATCCAAAAATCCACGAGTATTGTAGTAAAATTTGTTGTGGGATTGCTGTAAAACACGCTACAGACATTATGGAGAGGTATCCTGAATCAGGTTTAGCTATTATCAACAAAGATATTCGTTTGACTGGGAAACATTATGAGGATTATTATTATAGGGCAAAAAATTTGGGGGTGCGTCTTCTACGTGGTGAAGTTCAACAAGTAATAAAAACTGATAATAATGATATCAGACTTGAAATAATTGATGAATTTGGTGAACATAAAAATCTTTATGTTGATATGCTAGTACTTTCAACTGGATTAGAACCTTCTAAAGGAACAAAAGAACTAGCAGAAATTCTTCGTATTCCCTTATCTCCTGACAGCTTTTTTGCTGAACGCGGACCAAAATTAGAACCGTTAGATACTGTTGTAGATGGAATCTTTATTGCTGGGGCATGTCACGGTCCTAAAGACATACAAGAAAGTATCACTCAAGCTTTAGGTGCAACTAGTCGGATAGCTAGTATCCTAATTAAAGGAGAGATGGAAATAGACCTAGCTAAAGCTTGGGTTGATGAAGAAAAATGTGTAGGATGTGGAGCATGCGCATCAATATGTCCTTTTAAAGCAATAGAATGGAGTGCTTTCGGTGAACCAAAAATAATTGAGGCTGCTTGTGAGGGGTGTGGTATATGTGCAGCAGTCTGTCCTGTATCTGCAATGCAATTAAGGCACTATAAAGATGATCAATTGATTCCTAAAATTAAAGCAATTATGACACCAAAATGGCTTAGTGAAGAAAAGATAGATGAACCTGTTATTATCGCGTTTGCGTGTCAATGGTGTAGCTACGCTGCTGCTGATGCTGCTGGTAACATGGGTCTTGAATATCCAGAGAATATTCGAATAATCAGAGTGCCATGCACAGGAAGAATTGATGCTCTACACATAATATCAGCATTCAAGAATGGGGCTGATGGTGTGATAATTAGTGGATGCTTACCCACACAGTGCAACTACTTAACAGGGAATTTAGAAGCCATTGATCGGGTTGATATAATGAAAAAAACTTTGGACGCTCTAAAAATTGGTAGTGAAAGACTTGAAACAATATTTACTTCAGCTTGTATGCCCACTTGGTTAGTAGCTTTATTTACAGATTTCACCGAACGGATTAAAAAATTAAATGAAAAACAAAAAATTGTTATCGAACAAATACCTTAATTTTTTTAAAATCATTCTGAAATTAAACAAGTTAAAGTTGAAACTACGCCAGACATGTTTCTAATGTCGACAACAGTCCGTTTAATTCCCATAGTAGTTGTGTCTTCACATAATGTATAGATATCATATGGTCCATAAATCATATTTGCTTCTATTACCTTTGGATGAGACTTTAGTTTTTGATATAAATTAGCATCTGTTTCGGACCTACTCTTAATTAAAATTAATGCCCGTTCCAGTTTACTTCACCAGATGATACGTACAATAAATAGTATAAATACATTTCCAGTGTTTAAATAGCTAGTTAGTTTTTTCTCATTTGAAAATATAAAATATCTTTTTACTTAACAAATAGTTAAAAATATAAAAAATTTTTTATTATTATTTTTTTAAACTGGATAACTTTAAATTAACTTATAATTAGTTTATAATTGATTGTTATGGAAAAAGCGTTGCTTTTAGTTGTTTTAGGCCCAAGATTTATACGAGAAACAATCGATAAGATTAGAAAGATACCAGGTGTTAATTCTGCACATTTCCTTTATGGTCCATATGACATGTATATAATGATTGAATCTGAAAACAGAGGATCCTTGAGAGAAATTGTCGTAAAAATTCGTGAGGTTGAAGGCCTTAGATCGACAATTACTTGTAATATTTTACAGCAATAAAAATAATTTTTATTGTTAAATTAACTTACTATAAGCAATGTAGTTGTCGATATTACTGAAGGGAACCCCCTAATTTCCATGACTAATTTTGTCATCTCAAGTGATCTCTCAACTTCTGCAATAAGATAAATATCATATTCGCCAAAAGTCATGCCCGACTCTTTAACTTCAGGCCTTTCCTTTAATCTTCCAAGTACTTCTTCGATACAATCTTCACCTAGACATTCTATTTTTAGAAGAATCAGAGCTTTTTCCATTTGGTATCATTATTATTAAATATTCTATGTATTTAACATTATCAGAAAAAATTATTGTAAAATGCCTTTTTTTGATAATATATATTGATGCATTGATTTTGCAGCTAGTTTTCCAGCTCCCATTGCACTTATTACTGTTGCAGCTCCACTTACTACATCTCCCCCAGCAAATACTCCGGGAATCTTTGTCTCCATAGAATCTTCATTTACTATTATTGTTCCATGTCTCGTCGTTTCCAAACCTTGGGTAGTCTGTTGTATTATTGGATTTGGTGACTGTCCAATAGCAATTATTGCAGTGTCTAATTCTATTGTAAATTCGCTTCCAGGTATTGGTTCTGGGCGTCTTCTTCCACTTGAATCTGGTTCACTAAGTTTCATGTGGATGCATTCTACTTTCTCTAAAAATCCTCTTGAATTCCCAATAAATCTAATTGGATTTGTTAAAAACTCGAAATGTATTCCTTCTTCCTCAGCGTTTTCTACTTCTTCGATTCTTGCAGGCATTTCATCTCTTCCACGCCTATAAATAATGTTTGATTGTTCTGCTCCAAGTCTCAACGCACAACGAGCAGAGTCCATAGCAACATTGCCTGCTCCTATTACTCCTACGCGTTTACCGACTCTTATAGGAGTATCATATTCAGGGAATTTGTATGCTTTCATTAAGTTAGTTCTTATGAGAAATTCATTAGCAGAATAGACACCTTTCAAATTTTCTCCTGGAATTATCAAAAAATTTGGTAAACCTGCTCCAGAGCCAATAAATATTGCGTCATATCCATCATCAAAAAGTTCTTGTATAGTAGCTAATCTACCGATGGTTGAATCTAATTTAATTTCAACACCTAAGCTGTTAACATACTCCACTTCATATTGTACGATTTCTTTGGGAAGCCTGAATTCAGGGATTCCGTACATAAGTACCCCACCAGCAGCGTGGAGACTTTCAAAAATTGTTACTTTATGCCCGAGTTTAGCTAAATCCGCAGCTACAGTTAAACCAGCTGGTCCTGATCCGATTACTGCAACTCTTCCACCTTTAAATTGGATTTCCTGTTTTTCAATTTTTGAATATTTTCTTTCCCAATCTGAAGCAAATCTTTCTAGTCTCCCAATAGCTATTGGGTCTCCTCTAATTCCAAGAACACAATTTTTTTGGCATTGATCTTCTTGAGGACAAACTCTTCCACATACTGCAGGTAAAGAATTTTTTTCTTTAATCTTTTTAGCTGCTGAAATATAATTTCCTTCTTTAATTAATTTTATAAACTCTGGTATTGGTACTTCAACAGGGCATCCTTTGACACATTGTGGTTTAGGGCAATTTAAACATCTTGAAGCTTCTTCTAAAGCCATCTCAGCATTGTAACCAATAGCAACCTCATCAAAATTTTTAATTCTTTCATTTGGCTCCTGCCTTGGCATATCAACTTGGCTTTTTATTGCAGTCATTTTTATACTCCTTCATAAAGAACCATAGCTATTTTCTCATTGGGGTTATAGAACCTCATACGAGAAATTAATTCATCAAAATCTACTTGATGCCCATCAAAATCTGGCCCATGCACACAAGCAAACCTAGTAGTATTCCCTACAGTGACTCTGCAAGCTCCACACATTCCAGTTCCATCAACCATAATTGGAAATAAGTTCACTGTAGTAGGAATATTATATGATTTAGTGTATTCAGAAACTATTTTCTGCATGCTAGTTGGACCCATAGTAAAAACATGGTCAAACCTTTTTTGCTGTAAAATTTCTTTCAGGAATTCTATTCCTTGGCGACCCTCTGAACCATCATCAGTAGCTACATAAAAATCATCTGAATATTTTCTAGCTTCATCAATTAATATTAAACGGTCTTTACTTCTTGCACCAATTATTGTTGTAATATTATTTCCAGAACCCTTTAGAACTTTCATTTGAAATAAAAGTGCACCAACCATTACACCCCCACCAACGCACAAAATATTACCATAATCTTTTGTATCTGTCGCGTTACCTAGAGGACCTGCGAGATTAAGAATCGATTCGCCTTCATTTAATTTACCTAATAATATACTAGATTTTCCCACCTCAGCAAAAATTAATTGAATGGTTCCTTCATCCTTATTTGAATTAGATATAGTGATAGGAAACCTTTCCCCTTTTTCATGAATTCTAATAATTACAAATTGTCCTGGTTTAGTTTTTTTGGCAACAGCAGGCGCTTTAACTTCAATTAACTTAATATTAGGTGAAAGGGCTTCCTTATGAACGATTTCGTACATTAAGGCATCACAGTAATGATGATTTATACTATAAAAATCTGTACATTCTATATATACAATATTTACAAAAAATAATTTTTTTTGATAAAAATAAAAAGAGAAAAAAAGGAAAAAATTTAAGCGTATGTACCTTGAGCAATCATTGCATCAGCAACTTTTAAGAAGCCTGCAATGTTCGCACCCATTACGTAGTTACCCGGTTTACCGAATATTTTTGCTGTTTCATAAGCTGCTTTATGAATATTTACCATGATTCCATGTAATTTTTCGTCAACTTCGTCAAAGCTCCAGAAGTAACGTTGACTGTTTTGAACCATTTCTAGTCCACTTGTGGCTACTCCTCCAGCATTGCTTGCTTTACCTGGAGAGAATAATACACCTGCTTCTTGGAGTGTTTTTATTGCTTCAAGATCACATGGCATGTTTGCGCCTTCAGTTACAGCAATTACTCCATTGTCTACAAGGGTTTTAGCATCTTTTCCTAGTAATTCGTTTTGTGTTGCACATGGAAATGCGAGGTCTGCTTTAACTCCCCAAGGGGTCTTTTTTGCTTCATAAGTTACTCCACTGTATTTTTCTGCATATTCTTTGATTCTTCCTCTTTTTACATTCTTTAATTGAAGGATATACGCATGTTTTTCATCATCGATTCCTGCTGGATCATAAATGTATCCATCACTGTCACTCATTGTTAATACTTTTGCGCCAAGTTGAATTAATTTTTTAGCAGCAAATTGAGCTACATTTCCTGACCCTGAAATTAAAGCTGTTTTACCTTTTATTGCATGATTTTTGGTCTTCAACATTTCTTCAGAGAAATATACTGCCCCAAATCCAGTTGCTTCTGTCCTCGCTAAACTACCTCCATATACCGGTGCTTTTCCTGTTAATACACAAGTCCCATGTATATCTGTGATTTTTCTATATGTACCATACATATAGCCAATTTCACGTGCACCAACACCAATATCACCAGCAGGAACATCTAAAAATTGCCCAATGTGTTTGTACATCTCTAAAATAAAGCTTGTACAAAACGATTCCACTTCGTCATCTGTTTTCCCTTTAGGATCGAAATCTGAACCACCTTTAGCACCACCCATTGGTAAACTTGTTAAACTGTTTTTGAATGTTTGTTCAAAACCTAAAAACTTCATTACTCCAAGATTTACAGTCGGATGGAAACGGAAACCACCCTTATATGGTCCAATTGCACTATTATATTGAACACGATATCCCCTATTTACTTGAATTTTGCCTTCCTTATCTTTCCATGGAACACGGAATTGAACAATTCTTTCTGGTTCAACAATTCTCTCAAGAATGGCATTTTCCTTATACTTTGGGAATTTAATAATGGCGGGTTCTATTGTGGCTAAAACTTCGTATGTGGCTTGGTGGAACTCCTTCTGGAGTGGGTCCTTCTCAACTATACCATTGTAAATACTCTCAACATATTTATCCAAAAGGCCTCACGCCTCCCTTAAACTGTCTAAGTCACATATATATTGCTATCCCTAAGTCAAAAAGATTTTAAATAAATACAGTATTTATTATATTGATAATGTATATAATAAAAAATTAATGAAAAAAAGCGAAAATATCTATAAGTTTAGCGTATATCTCGATAAAAAAATGATAACTTAATGAATTTTGCATTAATGACTGTAACTTTAAAATATTATAAAAAATTAAAACCTTTTATAACGATATCTTTAAATCTAATATGCTGAAATCGTAGAAGATGGTTCACAAAGGCGTCATTAATATTTTTGCGTATGTATATAGCTTAAAAAATATTTTTTGCTTTAATTCATATGCGATATTAAGAAACCCTTCTATGTTATTGAGTTGAGAGAATATGGATCAAGAGCTACTTATTGCATTAACTATAGGCGCTCCAACCCTTGCTGGTTTAGGGTGCTTAATATTAAATGATAAAATTGCTCGTAAAGTTATCGTAAGTTTATCAGCAATTTTGCTTATCGGTTCCTCTTTTATATTATTTAATGGTGGTGGTTTTAGTTATGAACCTAACTCAATTTTAGATACATTAGTCTTATTTTTTGATTTAATGTTATTAGTTTATTTTTTTTATGTTGGTATAAAATTTAAAAATATTTTAGTTATCGGGCTTTCTCTTTTACAATTATTACCTGTATTATATTTTGAATTTATACTTCATGGAGTTGAAGGAACCCCAACTTTCCTTATTGATGAACTTAGTCTTTTAATGAGTCTTATTATTAGTATTGTTGGTTCTGTAATAGTAATTTATGGTTTAAATTATATGGATGAGCATGAAGAGCATTTGCATATTCAGAAAAGTCGTCAAAACCGCTTTTTCTTTTTTATGTTGCTTCTTCTTGGTGCAATGCATGGATTAGTTTTTTCAAATAATCTTTATTGGTTGTATTTCTTTTGGGAAATTACAACTCTTTGTAGTTATGAATTAATAAGACATGATGGAACTGAAATTGCTATTAAAAATGGTATTACTGCGTTATGGATGAATTTAATTGGTGGAGTAGCTTTCGTCTTAACCTTGTTTATTGGTTATTATTATTTTAACTCTATAGCAATAGACGAAATTTTAAAAATGTATCAGAGTCCAGTTGTTTTATTATTTTTAGCGGTATTATCCTTCGCTGCATTCACGAAATCTGCGCAGTTTCCCTTTAATAGTTGGTTACAAGGTGCTATGGTTGCGCCTACTCCCGTTTCTGCATTACTTCATTCTAGCACCATGGTTAATGCGGGTATTTATTTAATCTTAAGAATTGCACCAGCATTAAATAATTCAGCACTTAGTTATAGTATTGCACTTGTTGGTGCTTTTACTTTTTTAACTAGTGCGATTTTAGCTCTTAATGAAAGAGTATCGAAAGGAATCTTAGCTTATTCAACAATTGGTAATTTAGGATTAATCTTCTTATGTATAGGAATAAATACTCCTCTGAGTTATGCTTCTGCTTTAGCTCTTTTAATTTTTCACTCTGTATCGAAGGGTTTACTTTTCTTATGTGCTGGTGTTGTGGAAAATAGAGTTCATAGTAGATTAATTGAAGATTGGGAAGGATTAATCAGGAGACTTCCAGCTACGAGTATAATAATGATAACTGCGATGTTGAGCATGTTCTTGCCTCCTTTTGGGATGCTTCTGGGTAAATGGGTCGCAATAGAAGCTCTTTCATCTTCATATTATATTTCATCGATGCTCATTATTCTTTTATTAGTCCTTGGAAGTGCTGCAACTTCCGTTTATTATATTAAATGGTTAAGTTACCTTACTGTATTACCATTAGATGGTAAAAACTTTGAAAGTGAAAAAATCCCATGGTCTTATGTTATTTCCTTGTTAACTTTATTTGGTTTAATAATAATAATGGGTACAGGCGTTTCTTCAGTATTTAATCTTTTAATATTACCAACTTTACCTTCAAATTATTATACAAATATCGATGCTAGTATAATTAATTTAAATACTGGTATTGGAAGTTTTGTGACTTATCCACTATGGTTAATAATTGCAGCAATGGTTTTCTTTGGTTACACATTATCTAAAAGAAAAGGGGGAACAGTTAAACCACCTTATTTAAGCGGAGAAAATGTAGTGGACGATCCTACTGTTTTCCATACTACCGCTGATGGAATAGCTAAAATTGAAGTATCTGCTCAATTTTTTGAAAACGAATTTAGTAATAACCGTTTATTGGTTTTGTCAAAAATTTTAGGATCAATAATTATTATGTTACTGTTTTTCGCGGTGATGTTGTGATGTTAGAAAATATATCTCTTAATACAATATTCTCAATAGTTCTAATCTTCTGTGCACCAATAATTGGAGGATTTTTAATGGGAATTGATAGAAAATTGACTGCAAGAATGCAAAGTAGAATGGGTCCTCCAATAATTCAACCTTTCTACGATGTGATTAAATTATGGGGAAAGGAACCCTTTATATCAAGTACGTTACAACCAATTTTGGCTTTCTGTTATTTTGGTTTTAGTTTAACTTCTTTTGCCCTTTTAGCTTTGGGTCAAGATCTACTTCTTATAATCTTTACTTTAGGTATAGCTGATTCGTGTTTGATTATTGCTAGTTTAAATTCAAAGTCACCTTATAGTGTTCTTGGCGGTAAAAGAGAGTTATTAAGTATTATGAGTTACGAACCTGTACTTTTACTCACTGCTATTAGTATTTATTATGTTACAGGAAGTTTTATGGTTGCTAGAATATTTTATCTAAGTTATCCCTTAATTTCTTATTTGCCCTTAGTTTTTATTGCTTTAATACCCGTACTTGTTATTGACTTAAAAAAATCTCCTTATGATGTATCCGCTTCTGGACATGCACATCAGGAACTTGTCCGAGGTGTATTCACGGAGTTTAGTGGTTATTCACTTGCATTAATAGAGTTAGGTCATTGGACTAAAGTTGTTATGATGTTAAGTTTGGTTAGTCTTTTCTGGGCTACAAATCTAATAATAGGTATATGTTTAGCTTTAGTTTTATTCTTTATTGTATTAGTTATTGATAATGTTTATCCAAGGCTTGACTGGAAATCTATGTTAAAAACGACTTGGTCTATTGGAATTATTTTGATTATAGCTAATATTGTTGGATTAATTGCCCGGGTGGTGATGCATATATGAAAACAATGACTAAAGCCAGACTCAAATCTCCTTGGGTACTGCATTTCGATTGTGGTAGTTGTAATGGGTGCGATATTGAGATTCTTGCAGCTTTAACACCAAAATTTGATGCAGAACGTTTTGGTATTGTGAACATTGGTGATCCAAAACAAGCTGATATGTTACTAGTTACAGGTCCAAGTAATAAAAGAAATCAAAGAGTATTAAAAAACCTTTATGAACAGATGCCAGAACCGAAAGTTGTTGTAGCTATAGGCGAATGTGCCTGTACTGGAGCTATCTTCCATAACTGTCCCAACACCAATGGAGGGATAGACAAAATTATTCCTGTAGATGTATATGTTCCAGGCTGCGCAGCTAGACCAGAACAAATTGTTGATGGTATTGTTTTAGCATTACAAAAACTAGCTGAAAAAAGTGAAAAAGAGGCTGACTAAATTGGAATTACAAAAATTTGAACTTAAAAGCAAAATAGATAATATAAACATCTCTACTAAAGATCTTTTAATAAAATTAAATGAATTAAAAAATCAAAATGCACGATTCTTAACAATTACAACTTTAGATCATGGTGATGCAGTTGAATTAATATACAATTTTGAAATAGGTATTGATGTATTAAATATACATTTAAGAATTCTTAAAAAAGATCTTATTCCAAGCATAACTTCCGTTTTTCCTGCTGCTTTTATTGCAGAAAATGAGGTGCAAGATCACTTTAAAGTACAATTTTCAGGAATAAACATTGATTTAGGCGGTAAATTAGTTATACCTGAAAATTCTCCTATGAATTTACTTAAACCTGAGGAAGGTCCAGAACCTCCAATAATGCGATTTTTTGGGAGATGTCGTGAACAATGTCCAAGCATGGTCAATGCGCCAAAATACATAAGAGAAATTGCTAAAGGTGATCCTGTAGCCGCTTATAATACTGTACTAGAAAACGCTGCTTTACCTGCATGCTTAGGAAGGGTATGTTTTGCCCCTTGTCAAGAAGGATGTCGTCAAGAAAGAAATGATGAACCTATTCAGATCCGATTACTAAAAAGATATGCAGCAGATAATACTCCCTCTCTTAAAAGTAAATTCAAGCGATCAAAATTAACTGGTAAAAAAATCGCTGTTATCGGGGGAGGTCCTAGTGGTGTAGCATGTTCCTTCTATCTTGGTTTAATGGGTTATAGTGTAACACTTTATGAAAAAAACGAAAGATGTGGTGGAGCTATGTTATGGGGTATTCCTAAATATAGATTACCAAAGAATGTTCTAGAATTAGAAATTCAAACAAGATTAGATGAAGCTGGAGTAATTTTAAAAACAAATACTGAAATAACAGACTTAAAACCCTTGTTAAAAGAATATGATGCAATTTATATCGCTCTTGGTGCTTCAGGTAGTTCCAAACTAATGATTGAAGGAGAAAATACTCCAGGCGTTTATGATTTCCGTGATATTTTACACAGTGTAAATGTAGAAAATAAGACGCCAGATTTAGGCAAAGTAGTGGCAGTAATTGGTGGAGGAAATAGCAGTATAGATGCTGCACGTGTATCAAAGAGACTTGGTGCAGAGAGTGTCACAATGTATTATAGAAGAACTGAAAAAGAAATGCCTGCATCACCTCATGAGATCCAAGGAGCTACTGTTGAAGGAGTTAACTTCGAATATTTAGTTACCCCAATTAAAATAATTCCCGGAAAACCCTTGAAATTAATGTTACAGAACATGAAATTAGGTGAACCTGATTCAAGTGGAAGAAGACGTCCAGAACCGATACTCGGAAGCGAGTTTATAGTTGACGTTGATTCTATCATAACAGCTATAGGTCAAACCGTAAGTACTCCTCCTAATTATGGACTTGAAGTTACTCGTTATGGTACTATTGTTGTGAATGATGATTATGAGACCAGTCTGAAAGGTGTTTACGCAGGTGGTGATGTTGTTTTCGGACCAAAAAGCGTCATTGAAGCATTACGTGATGGTAAAAAAGCAGCATCAATAATCGATAAATCATTTAATGGAGAAGGGTGGCCTGAACCAGAACTTTCCATGGATGAATTTGTTGCTCGACCATATAATTTAGAAGAAATAAAGATGCAAGAAAAAGTTGATTGCCGCGAATTATCACCTGAAGTAAGAATTACTAATTTTGATGAAGTTGAACTCGGATTCGATAGAGAAGAAGCACTTCGTGAAGCTAATCGATGTTGGAGATGTGATTGGAATGAGTGAAAACGTTAATACAAATAAAAAATATTCCGTATTACCTTTCGGTCCTCAACATCCCGTTTTACCTGAACCAATCCATTTAAAATTCATTGTTGATGAAGAAAAAATAATAGATGTTTTACCTAATCTTGGTTATGTTCATCGAGGTATAGAACGTGGATGTGAATTAAATGACTATAAAAGAAACATTTGGTTAACTGAACGTATCTGTGGGATCTGTAATTATATTCATGGAGCAACTTATTGTGCAGCAATTGAAAAAATTACTGATACTGAAGTACCAGTAAGAGCAAAATATCTTCGAACTATCTGGGGTGAACTTGGTAGACTACAAAGTCACTTATTATGGCTTGGTTTATTTGCAGATGCAATAGGTTTTGAAAGTTTATTTATGCAAATTTGGAGAGATCGAGAAATAGTTTTAACATTAAATGAAAAAACAAATGGTCATAGAATACATTTAGCTACAAATATGATCGGAGGTGCAAGAAAAGATATCGATGATTCACTGGAAAATGAATACAAGAAAGATCTAAATCTACTACGTAAAAAAATGGATGCTTTGAAACCAGTTTTCTATAAAGATTCAGCGATAAAACAAAAATGTGAAGGTAAAGGCATCCTCTCGAAAAATAAAGCACGCTTTTTAGGTGCAACAGGCCCTACAATAAGAGGTAGTGGTCTTAAAGAAGACGCAAGATTAACTGGATATGAGGCTTATGGCCAACTAGATTTCAAGCCTGTAGTATATGAGGGTGAAGACTCTTATTCACGCATGTTAGTAAGATTTGATGAAGTTTTACAATCAATCGATCTAATTGAGAAGGCATTTGATCAGATGCCTGAAGGGCCAATTTTGAATAAAAATGATAAATTCCCAATGGGGCATACGGTAATAAGAACTGAACAGCCTAGGGGAGAAGTATTTTATTATGTTGAAGGAAACGGTACAAATAAATTAACAAGATGTAAAATTAGGACTCCTACAGCTTCAAATATTCCTGCACTAATCAATATGCTAATTGGTTATGAAGTTTCAGATATCCCCACTATTGTTCACAGTATAGATCCTTGTATAAGTTGTACAGAAAGAATAGTATATGTAAGGAGAAATGAGTAAAATGCCTAAAATGCTTAAAGAAGTAATAAAGAACCTTTTATCACCACCTGCAACTGTAAATTATCCCTTTGTTAAACCAACACCTGTACCAGGAACTCGTGGTGCTTTAAATTGGGATATGTCTAGATGTGATCAATGTCAAGACTGTGAACGTGTTTGTCCTAGCGTAGCAATTAAAGTGTATCCTGAAGAGAAAAAAATTGAATATCAGCCATTTAAATGCTTATTCTGTTATCTATGCATAGAAAATTGTATGCAACAAGCTATCTCTGGTAGTGATATTGTTGCTGAACCAGCTTACACAAAAATTGTGAAAGTTTTTAAAACTGAAACTTAATTTTTTTTATTTTCGTTGAACCGTCTCAATTTTTCTGATTGTTGTATCTATAGCTACCATGAGTGGATCATATAATTCTGAAACAGCTGGACAGTATGCAAGTTCTATTTTAGCTAATTCTTGTATAGTCATTTTCTTTTTAATAGCTAGTGCTATGATGTTGATCCTCCAATCTGTTCCTTCTGATCCAATTGCTTGTCCTCCTAAAACTTGCCCAGAATTTAGATCTGCAATAATTTTAATTGAAATTTCTTTAGAATCAGGCATCCAATTAGGTTTTGTTTTCATATTTGCTCTGCCAGTGACTACTTTAAATCCATGAGTTTCAGCTGTAGATGAGTTAAATCCTGTGCAACTTACTTCTAAGCCACCAAAATATGTTACAAATGTCCCAATATTTCCCTCGTATTCAGTATTACCCCCAGCTGCATTAATTCCAGCAATATTTGCTTGTCTAAACGCTGTTGTTGCTAAAGCAACATTCATTGGTTTAGAATCAATTGCATTAAAACTAAGTGCTACATCACCAACAGCATAAATATCTGGGTTACTGCTGCGCATTTTTTCATCAGTAATTATAAACCCTTTATCAATTTTAATGCCAGCATCAGCAGCTAATTTGCTTTGGGGTTCAATTCCTGTAGCCATTACTACCAGATCGCATGGGATGGTTTCACCTGCAATAACTACTGATTCAACTTTATCTGTACCATTAATTTTTTCAATCTGTCTCCCAAAATAATTTTTAATTCCTTCTTCCATTATAAATTGGTTAATAATTTCCGACATATCTGAATCAAGTTCATCACCAAGTATTTGGGGGCTTCTTTTAGTAGCTATCACTTCTAGTCCAAGATGTTTTAAAGCTAATGCAATTTCTAATCCAATAGCTCCACCCCCTATAACAACTGCAATTTTAGATTTTTTGGCTACTTCTTGTAGTATTTTTCCCTCTTCTGGTGTAGTACATGTATATACTCCTTTGTTTAAGAGGTCATGAGCACCCGGGATTGTTAGAATTCTTGGTCTACTTCCTGTCGCTAAAATTAGCGAATCGTAGCTTAACTCTTTTTTCTTATTGTTTTCAAGATTTATGACAATTACTTTTTTATCTTTTGGCAATATTTTTTTTGCTTCATGATTAAGTAGCTTAGTGATTCCCCTTGTTGTTGGTACAGTGTGTTTTAAATCCTCAAAATCTTTAACTTTTCCCTCAAGAGCATAAGGAATACCGCAAGGCGAAAACATATCATAAGTTCTTTTTTCGATAATTGTTATTTGCGAATTTCTATTGAATCTTTGTGCTGAGCGTGAAGAATATAATCCCCCTGTTCCTAGTCCAATAATAACAATTTTTTTTCCTTGTTCTTTACTCATGTTTTTGTCCTGCTTAATTAGAATATATGGCTGATATAAACTTGAATGTTAACTTTGTTATTGATAATTATTTTATGAGTTTTTCTTTCCACAAAGATAATTAATAATTTCTTCAGGATCTCCTACGATTTTTACTTGTATTGGACCTAATGGTGCTTTATTGGCATGGTAAATGCTTACATGTCCCGCAAATGCTGCTTGCCTATTTAAATTAAATGAGATCCCCTCTTCTTTGGACGCCCATCTGGATAACATCATTCTAACTGCTTCTCTAATTCTTTCTCTAGCTAAAACATCATGGAATGTTTTTAGATTTTCAAGTTTTTCTAAATTTGATGTAAGATATATCTCTCCTCGAATTTTCTCATTTTTAATTACAATTTCTCCAAACATATTTTTAATTGCTTTCTCTAATTTTTCTGAGTTTTCAGTAGGGTTTAATTCTGCTTTAATATTTATAATCGTATCATTCATTTTCTTTCACTTTTTTAATAAGTTCATTAAAGCTTTTATCGAGTTGATCTATACCATCATCATTAATTATCATAAAATCTGCACTTGCGATAGAGTTTCCTATGCCAAAACCAAGTTCTCTTTCTTCTCTTTCTTTAAATTCTTCCCAACTTTTCGGATCATCGCTTCTACCTCGCCGAGTTAATCGTTTATATCTTGAAACAGGTGAAGCATGTATTGCTACCAACATTACATCAAATACTTCTTTGAAAGCATTTACTTCATCAAGGCTTCTTATGCCATCAATAAAAACCAATTCGTTAGCATATCCTTTTTTCAATAATTCTATGCACCGTCTAGCTACTGCATCTTGCCCTTCTTTTCTAATATCTGAAGCTAATCTGCCAATATTTTCAGGAGTGGGATCTACTCCCTGTTGTTTAGCTAATTCTCTGATAACATCACCCATTGTTAATACTTTGAAACCCGATTCTTTAACAATTTTTGATAATGTTGTCTTACCGGAGCCAGCCATTCCTGTAATTAAGATAAGTTTTCTCCGGTTCATTTTATTAATCAACCTTTTCTAATCCATCTGAACGTGTTTTTATGTATACGTTTTTTAATCCCTTTTCAATAGCAATTTTCGCTAATTTTAGCATTGTTTCTTTAGAAGGTGGCAATTTAACTTTAAGTGTTTTATCAAGTATGTCTCCTTGGTTATCGTATTGTTGTAAATAATAAACTGAGCATCTATCTTTCAATGTTTCAGCAATATCTCCTATAAAAGTGGGATCATCGGAAAGTCCTGGAGCTATTGTAGTTCTAGCTTCTAAACTTATGTTCAATTCTTTACATAAATTTAAACATTTATTAATTGAGCTAATTGTTTTAACCGCAAATTCTGGCCTACCTGTAACTTTTCCCATTAATTCTTTTTTAAGTGGCGCTTTTACATCTAATGCAACTCTATCAATTAATCCTGTACTTAATATATTTTCAAGAGAACCTTGAATGCTTCCATTAGTGTCTAACATTATTTTTAATCCCTTATCCTTAGACAATTTTATTGCGCATAATAATGAGTCTAATTGAAGGAGTGGTTCACCTCCTGTAAACACAATGGCTTCAATTAATTTTTTGTTTGAATCTATTCTTTCTTCCAGTAAAGATAAATCTACAACTTCACCTGATTCTAATGGTATTAAACTTGAATTTTGGCAATACGGGCAACGAAAATTACATCCTGCAAAAAATACAACTAATGATACATTGCCATACCAATCGATTGTTGACATATCTGTTATGCCTCCAATACGAAGCTTACAATCTTCTTCAATCAAGTGAATCATTGTTAAACGATATTCTCAAATTTAAATGGGTTAGGTTAATAAATGATTAATTTTTTAAATATGTAATATTTAAAATTAAAAATCTTTAACTAAATAAATAACACAATCATTTATGGAGATTATGTTGAGGAAAGATAATGAACTTTCTGAATCTGAACGATTATTCCTTGACACACTCTCAAAGTATGGTTTAGGTCATGTAACAGAAAACAATCTTAAACTAAAATTAGTTGGTATGGGGTTTGACGAAGAAGATTTTAACAAAATAAAACGAAAGTTATTATTTCGTGGTTATATTGGTTTAATTTATGGTAATATTACTCTCGAAAAAAAATTAATAAATGATAAATAGTAAATTTATTAATTTATTTTTGTTCATCTTCAAGTTTTTTAATTACTTTTTTTAATTCAATAACATCTTTTTCAAGTATTTTAAATTCATCGCGATATGGACATATTTCATCCAGGATACATTCGCCACTATCCTCTTCATATATGAGAGGATATAATTTGCAGCCTTCGGGTCTTATTGAATATATTTTACACCTGTTTCCACGTAAAAAGAAACAAACATTATCTACATTTCTTAGCTTAGTTTCCCTATTTATCCTAACTGCAAAGTCTTGAAACTTGTATCCTTTTTTTAAGATTCTTTCAACATCCGATATTGTTAATGGCATCTCCGTATTTTTGCAGCATAGTATACAATTGTGCTCAATACACGGTGTTCCATCTGTAAGTTGCTTTTTAATTTTAGACATTATGATGCCCTTATTCTAAGGGTGAAACAAATTTACCATAACCTGGTTTACCAACCACTTGGTCTTCTTCATATATTGTATTTCCACGAACCATCGTTAATATTGGAAATCCTATTCCAGTCATACCTTCATAAGCTGTAATCTTTTGAATTGACTTTAATTTTTCACCTTGAATTTTAAATTTCTTATCTAAATCAACTATTACTAAATCCGCGTCTGATCCTAACTGCATGGTTCCCTTTTTAGGGTAAAGACTATTTAGTATTGCTGGGTTTGCACTGAAAACTTCGCATAATCTTTCTAAACTAATTTTACCCTCATTTACTGAGTTGAGCATTAAAGGTAAGCTAGTCTCTATTACGACTCCACCGCTTGGAGCATCGAAAATGTTATCCCATCCTTTTTCTTTTTCTTCTTTAGTATATGGGGCATGGTCACTAGCTAAAATGTTAATTATTCCATCATTTAATGCTTCCCAAAGACGGATTTGATCTTCAGGTTTCCTTAAAGGTGGATCAACTTTCGCATATGGTCCTTTTTCTTTCATAATTTCTTCATTTAAAATGAGATAATTTGTACTAGTTTCACCTGAAACATCTTGTCCTTCACTTTGAGCTAATTCTAAAATATCTACTGCTTCAGCAACTGTCATGTGGCATATATGTAAATGTACTTCTGACTGTCTAGCTAAAATAATTGAGCGCATAGTGGCTTCAATTTCAGCGATTGCTGGACGAAATTCGCAGTGGGCAATAGCATCATGTCTTCCAAGTAGTTTTGCTTCTTCCATTCCCTTTTCCACAATATTTTGATTCTCTGCATGTATCATGCAAGGTAAGTTTTCGTCTGAAATAACTTCAAAATTTTTAATTAATCTATAATCTGAAGCTGCTAATTCTTTAAACCTAGCTATCATGAAACTTTTAAAAGCTGTTACTCCTGCTTTTGCTAAATGTCTCAAATCTTCTTCTGGGACTTCTCCTGCTCCTCCAATAAATCCATAGTCTACTAATGCTTTTTTTGATGCTATTCGTTTTTTTTCTTCCAGTGCTTTAACAGTAACTGTAGCAGGTACAGTGTTTGGCATATCAATGATAGTTGTTACTCCACCTGCTGCAGCTGCTCTTGTTCCTGATTCAAAATTTTCTCTCTCAGTATTGCCTGGGTCTCTAAGATGTACGTGTGTATCTACCATTCCTGGTAAAACATAATTGCCTTTTGCATCAATTATTTTATCTGCTTTTGGTTCAGATGACTTAATGATTCCAATAATTATGCCTTTATCAATTATGAGACTCGCATCTGTTATTCCGGTAGGTAATATTATTCGACCATTTTTAACTACACAATCAACTACCATTAAAGCCTCTCCTGTTTATCTTTCCATTAAGATAATTGCTTCTGAATAGAAAACTTTTTCATATATTAAGCCAAAAAAATTTGTTATAAAAATATTATAGATTTAATTTGCTCTTTTCACTATTTTTCCTGGTTTTGAATTATTGTGAACTCCATTTTCAACAACTTGTTTTCCATTTACTATAACATGTACAATTCCTTTAGGATATCTACGAGGTTCTATAGGATCTCCTGTTACCTCTAGTTTATCATAATCGAAAATTGTAATATCAGCGAAGCTGCCTTCAGTTATTTTGCCTCTTCCTTTTAAGAATAAATTATCTGCTGCAGCTGTGCTCATTTTATGAATTGCTTGTTCAAGTGTGAAGATTTTATGTTTTTTGACGAATTCGTTTATGAATCCTGGGAAGGCACTGAAAGCGTTTATGCCAGGAATACTGTAAGGCGGTGTTTTTTGTTCTCTTGTATGGTTTGTAACTGATTGATCTAGGCTTAATGCACATGCTGGATGCTGGAAGAAAATTGCTCTAAAAGGTTTTTGAGGGAAGTTACCTGTTTCTGCCACACCAACAGCTACTCCTTTACTATCTGGGTCCTCACAGATTAAGTCAAACCATGTTTCAATTGCAGGTTTTTGTCTTTCTTTCGCAATTTGTGCTAGTTGTTTCATGTCACATCCAGGAGTTTTATGTTTGACAACCCAGATGTTTTCAGCCCATTGCGCATTACTATTTGGGTTATATGCTGTTCGTATAAACCATTTACCTGCGTATAATGAGTCTATGACTTCTTTTCTATAATCTGGTACTTTTAGCCATTTAGCTAGTTCTTTGCGTCCTCCCTGTTCTTTTAACCACGGGGTCAATAAGCTGCATAAGTAGGGCATCACGCCAAAGCCTCCTAAAATGAACCATGGCATATGGTCAAATGTCAAGTGTAAACCCTCTTCACGGGCTTGATCAATAAAACTTAAAGTCGCCCGCATATTTGCTTCTTCCATTTCATCTACGCCTTCAGGTACTAACCTCCATGCTGGTGTTAAATGTGCAAGATTTGTAGGTACTTTAGTAATTCTACATGTTTCAATAGATTCAAGTATTCCTTCTAATTTGTTACTTCTAGTATCTCCCATTTTTAAGTCTCGGCGTCTTCCTGTTCTCCTCCAGTGGGGGGAATATACTGAATTTGGATAATTTTTTAAAATACTTACACACTCATTTATTTCTTCCATATGTGCAAAGACGCCTGGATCATAATCTAAACCAGAACTTATTCCAATACAACCCTCATCCATTGCTTTGATTAAATGAGCTTTAATCTCTGAAACCTCATCTTTGGTTGAGACTCTTTTGTAATCATTACCTAAAACCATGAATCTAGCATTACCGTGACCCACGTGAGGAGCAATATTCATTGACATGCCTATTTTTTCAACTTGAGCAAACCAATCCCCCATTGTCCTCCATTCAACAGTCCAACCAAAGTGCTTTTTCATTATCTGATTTACTTCTTCTCTAGAGAAAAGACTTTTTTCAGGATAATATTTGTAAGAAACAAGTTCATCAATATAGTCTCTAGCTATTCCAGGAAGACTACAAACGTCTCCAAGTGGCGCAGGACTGCCTCCACATTGTCCACCAACTAATGTCGTAACTCCCTGCATGATATAATTCTCTGCATTTGGATAAAACAGAATAGTAGAATCACCATGACTATGTGCATCAATCCAACCAGGAGAAGCGTACAAACCTGTTGCATCAATTTCTTTTACTGAATCACCTTTCAGTTCTCCAACTGATTGAACTTTGTCTCCTTTTACACCTAAAGAACCTTTGAAAGCTTTTTTACCAGATCCATCTATGATCTGTGCATTTTTAATTAAAAGATCATATTCCATATTCTATCGTTGCATACTTGTCAAACTAATATTTTAGACTGATCAATAATAAAAAGCATTTAGAATATGAATTTACCAAAAATTTTATGAACCCAAATATTATAGCCAAAACAAGATCAGTAATTTTTTAAAAAAACAAGATTTTTATTTTATTAAATCTTCTAAACTTTTATCTTAAAAAATATTGAAATAATGATATAAAAAGCATTAAAATAAACTTTTTTTAAATAATTAATCCACTAAATAATCCTAATATTACAAGAGTGTTATTTATCACTCCTAAAAAAGACCATGACGAAATAAAAAGTGCCCCCATTTTCCATTTTTTTGATCTTGGGAGAGTAAGAGAAAGAACCAGATTAGCTAAAGCAAATATCAGGAAAGCATTTACTGGGCTATAATTAACATGTGTCTCTACAAAACCTTGAGATAATCCTATAACCGTCGTGAAAAAATCAAGTATTACCCCAATAAATGATACAATAAAAATATCTTTAAAATATGCTATGGAACTAATGAACTTAAAATCATTAGCATTAATCATAATCTTCTGTATTAATAATATGTATTCTAAATATATATTTCTATGCAGAACTATGTTAAGAAATAACTAAAAAAAAATAATTTAAAATCAGAATTAATTGTTAAGCCGTTATCGGTGTCTGAATTTTAAGTGATAAATTATCAAAGGTTAATATATTAATCTCATTTGATGCCCCACAAAAAGGACAGAAATAGCTTAAACTTTTTTTACCCCCAGAATAAGCTCTATTAATATCATTTTGTGAGGAAATGAAACCATAAAACTCATTTGGTATTCCTTTTAAGTCCCTACAATTACAGCATTTAATTTTGAGCTTCAAAACATTACTATTTAGACCATTAGGGACTTTTTTTCTTAATGACCAAAGAATTTTATGTAAAAATATTTCATGACTTACTTTGTCCATAAAAATAAATTCTTCATTCTCTCTATTTACTAAACCATTTAATTTCAGATCACTTTCACTAATTGTGACTGTGTTAAAATCGTCTCTTAACCTTTTAATTTTAAATGCGTAACCTAAACACTGGTTGACTAATTGATCCGATGAAGCTTTATTTGTTAATAAAGAAATCATTGTGTGGCAATCTTCAATTGCATTAAGTATTTTTTCTCTTGAATTGGCACCTTTTGTTGGGTATTGATGTGCTTGATATGGTTTAAATTCCGAAACATGTTCTATTGTATTCTTAATATCTACTGCTAATGCCTCGTCTTGTAATGAATTTACAATTAATATTTTAAATTCAGACATTATTGGACAAAAATAAGTTATTGAGCATTTTAAATAATATTATGGATTATTGATATCATAAAAAAAATCTTTTTTCATTTTTAAAAAAATTAAAATATTAAACATTTTTATACTTAAAAATATTAAATTAACGATAATTTTTTTATTTTATGAGCTAATTGTTTCTTGGAATAAAATGATATGATGATTGATGTTATCCGTTTTTCATTATCAATGCTTATGTTATGTATAGGATCATACCTTGATTTTAAATATCGTGAAATAAGTGATTTTTTATGGATAATTTTTGGTGGTATAGGTTTAATTCTTAATGGTTACGAATTTATTATTAATTCTTTTAATTTGTATAATTTTGCTATTTCATTCGTTTTTATTTTAATTATTGGATTTTTAATATATTATCTTCAGATACTAGGTGAAGCAGATATAATAGCTTTCATTACCTTATCTATTTTGAATCCCAATTTTTTTAGTTTTGATATTTTTAACTTTTATTTTTCTCCTCTTTTCTTCTCATTATCTCTATTTTCTAATTCTATTTTAATTAGTGGGACTTCTGTAATATTTAATTCAATTAAAAATTTTTTAAAATACTTATCTAACAGGTCACTTTTCAAAGATGTTGATTATTCTTTTTATCAAAAATTGGTTTTATTCTTTACATCTACTAAAAAAGATTTTTCAGAAATCAAAGGTCCCCCATTTGACTACCCAATGGAATTTCTTGATGAAGGTAAACGTAACTTAATGATTAGAACCAGATTACAAGATGACGATGAATCAAAAAAAATTTTTAAAGACTTAAAACTAAACGGTCTAAAAACTATATGGGTATCTAGCACATTACCTTTTATTATTTATATTACAATCGGTTATTTTATTACTTTCTTAATAGGAGACTTGATGTTCCTAATATTATTTAATATATTTTAAATATTAAATGTTATTTCTAGTTAAATAAAATAATATGCTTAATATTGTTTTAGCATCAATGATGGACCCATCTTCAATTTTTGTTAATATTTCTTCGTAACCATATTCTTGTACTGAAATTGTTTCATCATCCTCAAGTTTTTGTTCACCTTTTTCAAGTTCTTTAGCAAGAAAAACATGAAGGATTTCATTACTATATCCTGGAGCTAAATAACAACTAAGCATTTTTATTATATGATTAGTTGAATATCCTGTTTCCTCTTTTAGTTCTCTTACTGCACATTTTTCAATTAGTTCACCTTTTTCAATAGTTCCTGCTGGGATTTCTAGAATTCTTTTCTTCGTTACATATCTATATTGATTTATTAACACTATTTTACCATCATTAGTTACTGGTAGAATAGCAACTGCACCAGGGTGATCTACTATTTCTCTATTAACATATTTTTTATTTGGTAACTCTACTTGATCCAATAAAAAATCAAAGTTTTTTCCTTTATGAATTATTTTTGATGAAACTGTCTTTTCCATAAGTTGTTTATGTTTTAAACTAAACTTATTTATTATTATTTTTTATAATATTTTATTGCTTTGAAGCATGTAATAATTGTTGGCGGAGGACCTGCTGGGCTTTTTGCTGCTGAAGAACTAGCTAAAAATTTTCAAGTAACTCTTCTTGAGAAAACAAGTCATGTAGGTGGCTCTGGTTTAGTTTCTGATGGTAAATTAAATTATCATCCCAAAATTGGAGGAGATTTAACAAATTTTTTAACCGAACGTGAATCATGGAACCTTATTGAAAGTATTAGACTTAAATTTGAGAGTTTAAGTGTTCCCTCAGACATATTTGATGAATCTAAGCTACGTCAGTTAGAGGTTAAAGCTGCTAAATCAGGCATAAGATTTATCAAAATTAAACAAACGCATATTGGTTCAGATCATCTCGGCGAAGTTATAGATAAGCTTAGGAAAAAAATTGAAAATGCTGGTGTACAAATTATTTTCAATGCTGAAGTACATGATATCGTTGTAAAAGGAAGAATTGTTACTGCTGTTAAAGTTAAGAATGAACTTTATCCTTTAGATGCATTATTGATTGCTCCAGGTAGAATTGGTTCCCCTTGGCTTATCTCAACAATGAATAAACATAATTTAGCTATGCAATATAATCCAATAGACATTGGTGTAAGAGTTGAGGTACCTAATGAAGTAATGGATGAAGTTGTTAATGTCTATGGTTGTTGGGATCCAAAATTTCATATTGATACAGCGAGTTATGATGATTTTGTTCGTACTTTCTGTGTATGTCCACGAGGATTTGTAGTAAAAGAAGCATATGAAGATACACAATTTGGAGTTAATGGATACTCAAATAGGGAGATGGGGAGTAATACTACAAACTTTGCTTTATTAGTGAATGTAAATTTGACTGAACCTCTCGAAAATACAACTGAATATGGTAGAAGGATAGTTCAGTTAGCTAATACTTTGGGCGGGAGAAGACCAATATTGCAGAGGCTTGGAGACTTAAGATCTTTTAGAAGAAGTACTTGGGATAGAATAAATAGAAGTTATGTACGGCCCAGTTATACTGAAGTCACTCCAGGAGATATCTCAATGGCTTATCCTCATAGGATTGTAAAAGATTTACTTGAAGGATTAGAAGCTTTAGATCGGGTAATGCCTGGAATAAATTCGGATTCAACCCTATTATATGCCCCTGAAGTGAAATTCTATGCAATGCGTATACAAACCAACAAAGAATTGAGGACCTCTATACCGAACCTTTTTGTTGCAGGTGATGGCGCTGGGGTTTCACGTGGAATCGTAGGAGCAGCAGCCACAGGTCTAATTGCAGCGAAAGGAATAACTAAGAATTTAACTTCATAAAAAACTATTATTTTTCCCAGTTAAATTAGTTGATTATATATTTAACTACATACATATTATTATTTGATGGATTCTGAACGTAGAGGGCTACTTCTCAAATTACTTGACATTGAGAAAGCCATAAATGATATTGAGCTAAGTACTAATTTCAGAAAATTAAAGAAAAATCTTAAAAATTTAGAATCTTTCGGTGGTGGAAGTCGCAAAGTTCGAATAGATTCCCCAGATAATATGGAAGAGACTATTGAATTTAAAAGTAATAGTGCTGATATGAAAATAACAATAGAAAAATATAAAGAAAATCTTGATAAATATGTAAAAAGACTCAATCTTCTTTACGAAGAAAAAAGTAACTTAAAAAAACAATTATTTCCCTAATTAAAAATATTAATCTATTTTCAATATTCCTTTACTTTTTAGATCTTCAACTTGATTTTGAGTGTATCTCCAAAATATTTCTCCTCTTTCATCACTTTGAAAATCCCATGGACTAACTAATACAATATCTCCTTCACGTACCCATGTTCGTCGTTTCATTTTTCCTCTGATTCTACAAATACGTACATGACCATCTTGACATTTAACCATGACTCTATCATATCCAAGCATCTTCTGAGCAATACCAAAAATATCATTTTTTGAAGGTAGAACTAGAGTACGAAGATTTTTTTCGCTTAATACTTTCTTTTTTCCCACTAACTCAACTCTAATTCAATAATGCTGATTCTTACTTATTAAGTAACCCTTTTTTTGATATATAAATCATATAATATAAAAAAATTTTTTTATATTATAAATTATTTATAGTTAAAAAGAAAATAAATTTTGTGTTTTTTAGATTTAATATAATTTTTTTAAAATTACTTTATTATTTTTAGTATCTCTTCATCAGAAGCGTTTCTGTCAATATCTATTTTTTCTTCTAATGGTTCAAGATGATTCACATTAACTCTTCTTCGCCTTACTCCTGTTTTTTCTTTTGGTCCTGTAACTAAAACAAAGTTTTTATCTAATAAATCTAGAACAACACATTTTTTTCCTGAATCTCTGCCAGATGTTTTTATGCAAATTCTACCAATTTCAAAAACTGACACTTTACATTCACCTACTGTTCATGTATGTTAATACTACATTTTTAAGTATATTTGCAGTTGTATTAACATTAAAAGATGAAGTATTAATAATTATATCATATTTTGTTAAATCTTTTATATCTACACCATAAAATTCTAAATATCTCTTACATTCAAGTTCTTCTCTAATTTTTGTTTCTTTTTCTGCATCTTTGTAGCTAATCTTTTCCCTATCTGCTATGCGTTTAATCCGTTCATGGAATGGTGCTGTAAGAAATATTTTTAGATCAGGGTTGTCTGCCATCCATGCTGAAAGAGTGGCGTCTATAACTACGTTTCCTTTCATTGACTCTTCTTTGGCTTTATTGTCTAGATATTGGTCAAATTCAGAATTTTTGGATGCTACTCGATTCATTTCTTCTAGATTTATTCCCAGTTCTTTCGCTCTATTTCTGAAAACGGCACCTGTACTAAAATACCTTAGATTTAATACTTCAGCCAATTTTTTTGCGTGGGTTGATCTTCCTGAACCATGTAAACCAGAAATGGCTATAACTAATCCTCTCTTAGTTTGTTTATCTTCACTCATCTTCTTTAACAGCGACCTCTTCAGGATCAATCTCGAAAGAGAGGCCTAACAATCTACGAATAATTACATTTGTTCCAAAACTGCATAGGAAATACCAGCTTACAATAGACATTTCAGCAGGAATTAAAGGCATTGGAAAAGGGAAATAAGCTACAACCGACTCTCCAAAGAAATCAAGGATTGGTTTCCAACCAAATAAGATAGGAATACTTACAACTAAGCTTACTTTCATTGTGTTCATAGACATTTTCGATTGAGCACTCATTAATTCTGCTCTTCTTTTTTCGATACGGTCCATTCTTCGTTGGTTTCCACTTTTTGCTGCAGCCATTATTTCTTTATTAATTTTTGCTTGTTCAATTTGTAGTCGTTTGTATTCATTCATATTTGTCATTCTTTTGTTAATTAAACTTGTAGCAAAACCAATTGCTGTCGTTAAAAATAGAATGAATAGTGTTGAATTAGGCATTACTTTTAAGAAATCCCAACTACCTTGGAGGATATTTGCTATAAAGTTTAGAGGCATATTATCTATTCGCCTAATACCTTACATAAATAAAAGGTGTTCTCTAAATCTCTTAAAGCTCATTATTTAGAGAACATAATTTTTTCCAACTTAGACAAATCGTCTTTGGATGGGCTGCTTTAGCTTCATCTAGTTTTCCTACAACTGTATTTTGTGGTGCTTTTAATGCTTCTTGTGGATTAGAATAAGCTAGTTCTGATATTATTTTTACAGCGTCAATGAATTTATCTAACTTTTCAACTGGTTCTGATTCAGTTGGTTCGATCATTAATGCTTCAGGAACTATTAATGGAAAATAAATCGTTGGTGCATGTATACCCTGATCTAGTAAATTTTTAGCGATGTTTAATGCTCTTATACCAGTTTCTTTAGACATTACTTCTGCACTTATGACGGATTCATGTTTTCTTGGTTTTTCTGGAGAATAGGGCAAGCTTAATCCTTTGACTTCTTTTAACTTATTTGCGATATAGTTGGCGTTCAGCACTGCTAATTCAGAAGATTCTTTGAGACCTAAGCCACCCATGGTTAAAATGTAACTCCATGCTTTCAAAATTACATTTATGTTACCATTATAACCATGAATTTTTCCTATAGAATATGGTTTATCATAATTTAGAATATATTCTCCATTTATTTTTTCTATTATGGGCACAGGTAAATATTTTGCTAGGAATTCTTTACAACCTACAGGACCGCTTCCTGGTCCTCCACCACCATGTGGTGTACTAAATGTTTTATGTAGGTTTACATGAACTACATCGAATCCCATGTCTCCTGGTCTGCATTTCCCCATAATTGCATTAAGGTTTGCACCGTCATAATACATTAAACCACCTGATTCATGAATAATTTTGCTTATTTCTGCTATTTGATTCTCAAATATTCCTAACGTGTTTGGATTAGTAAGCATTAATCCTGCGGTTTTAGGACCAACAACCGCTTTTAAAGCCTCTAAATTTATACATCCATCTGGGCCAGAAGGAATTTCAACAGTTTTGAATCCAGCCATAGCAGCACTCGCTGGGTTTGTACCATGAGCTGAATCCGGAATAATAATTTCATTTCTTTCTAGTAATTCACCTCTTTCTTTATGGTATGCTCTGATCAACATTATTCCAGTCCATTCCCCATGAGCACCTGCAGCAGGTTGAAGTGTTGCTCTGTCCATCCCAGTTATTTCGAGATATGCTTGCTCAAATTTGTATAAGATTTCCAAGATTCCTTGAATTGATGATTGTTGTTGTTCAGGATGTAACTCCGTTATTGAAGGATTGCTAGCTATTACCTCGTTAATAATTGGATTATATTTCATCGTGCAGCTACCAAGGGGATAGATTATTCCACTATTGACTCCGTAATTCATTTGACTTAGGTGAATATAATGTCTTAAAACCTCAATTTCTGATACTTCTGGTAAATTAGGTGCAGTATTCCTGTAAAGTTCTTGAGGAATTAATTCAGCTGCTTCTTTGATGGAATCGGATATTTCTGGTTCAACATCCTGTACAGTGAAACCTACACGACCTTCATGACTTAACTCAAAAATTAATGGCTCATACCAATCTGCCTGTTTAAACCGTTTATTCATTAATTTAGAACCTCCTTTAGGGTTGAGACAAGAATATCAATATCTTTCTTAGTATGCATCTCAGTAACACAAAATAATGCTGAATCTCCAAATTCAGGGAAATATGGTTTAAGAGGTAATCCACCTTGTATGTGGGCTGATAAAAGATTTTTATTAACTTCATCTATAGAGCAATTAAAGTTTACAGTAAATTCTTTGAAATGATAACTTTTAAACATTGGAGTCTTAATGGAGGGGAGTTCATTTAGTTTCCTCATAGCGTAATGGGCTCTACTAGTTATTAATTCACCTAATTCTTTCATTCCTTTTGGACCAAGTAAACTTAAGTATACGCTACTAGCAACGCAACATAATGCTTCATTACTGCAAATATTACTGGTAGCTTTTTCGCGTCTAATGTGTTGCTCCCTTGTTTGAAGGGTCATTACAAATGCTCGGCGTTTATCTTCTATTGTTTCTGTTATTCCAATTATCCTGCCAGGCATTTGTCTAATCAAAGCATTATCATGGTTACAAGCAAAGATACCTAGGAGAGGTCCACCAAAATTCATGTGATTACCAAGAGGTTGGCCTTCTCCAACAACAATATCTGCACCATATTCTCCTGGTGCTTTAAGAATACCTAGTGATATTGGATCAACACCAACAATAAATAATGATTTATTATCATGAGCAATTTCTGATATTTTTTCTACTTGTTCTTCTACAAAACCAAGATAACTTGGATTCTCAATATATATTGCAGCAGTGTTTTGGTTTACTTTATTTTTTAAATCTTCAATTTCTATTTGGCCTGTTTCTTGGTCGTATTCGATCATTTCGACTTTTATTCCTGCTGGTTCTGCATAGGTTTTTAACACTTTAAGACGCTTAGGACTTATTAAACTCGGGACTAGCACTGTATTTCTATGATTAAGTCTATTAGCTAAGAGCGCAGCTTCACCAATAGCAGTTGACCAATCGTATAATGAGGCATTTGCGACACTCATTCCTACTAATTCACAGATTAGACTTTGATATTCGAATATACATTGTAAGATCCCTTGACTTATTTCAGGTTGGTAGGGGGTATAACTTGTTAAGAATTCTGCTCTACGAACTACTTCATCAACAACTGAAGGAACATAATGTGGCCAAACCCCACCTCCTAAGAAAGGTGCACAACGTAAATTCGAGTTTTTTAATAAATTTGATAATACAGTTTCTTTTACTTCCAATTCATTAAGTGGTCCAGGTATAAGAAGTTCTTTTTTGAATCTTAAATTATCAGGGATATCCGAATATAACTCTTCGATGGACTTGATTCCAATCGAATCCATCATTTTCTCCTTAACCTCAGTCACACTATTTGGAAGATATTGATGTGGTTTATTCATTTAATTACACCATCTAGATTTACTTCTATAATAAATCTACTGAATAGCAGAAAACTTTTTGCACCCTTTAATTTTTCGGAAGATTTATTAAAAAAACGAACTAATCTTCCTATTATTATATATAGATACTATTAGGTTTATTTTGGAGTGATTAATGATGCATGAAGTGAAAATTGATTATAGTAAATGTGTGTATTGTAAAACATGTATTACTGTTTGTCCAATGGGTGTTTATACTGATGATGGAGAAAAAGTGAAAGTAAGTAATGTTAACGAATGCGTTGCTTGTATGTCGTGTGTTCCTGCTTGTCCCGTGGATGCTATAACTGTTAAAGAAAATATCTAGAAAATAATTAATTTTTTTTGTTTAATGAAGTATTTATTTGAAATTTAGGAATAATACTTATTTTACATTGTCTTTTTTATTAGAGTCTATGTTACATAATCTGGATGACTTTGATTACATAAAACAATTAGATTCCAAGAATATGCTTGATGCTGTTCATAGGTTTCCAGAGAATTGTATCGATGCCATAAATACTGCTGAAAAAAATAATTTAAATCATATTAATAGTAAAGACTTTAAATCAATACTTATTGTCGGGATGGGTGGATCAGCAGTTGGTGGATTATTAATACGTGATTGGTTAAAATTTTCATGTAAACTACCAATATATGTTGTTAGAGA
>JAFGHP010000054.1 GCA_016930055.1 Candidatus Bathyarchaeota archaeon
ATAAAATTTTTTATTTTTAATTTTAAAATCATAGATTTTTTAATATAAGATAAAGTAGATTATAATTAATAAATCAACTTAAAGTTACTTATCTTAATTTAATTCCAATCTCTGTTTTCTCTAATACTCCCCTATTTAATAAGAAGTTGACGGCTTGTTGAGTTTCATTTATGGAATAACCTGTTCGAGTCATCTCTCTAGTTAACCAAGTCTCAGTATAATTAAATCCTGGTATTCTAACTGTCTTAAGTATTTGATTTGTACATGACTTGACTCTACTGCCGTTATTATATAGAAGCCCATTTATTGTTTCAATATTGTTACTTAAGGGTCTAGCTTCAATCCCAAGTTTAGTATGGATATATGAATGAAAATCCTTTGTTAATGTTCCTCCATGAAATGTAAGAACTTTCTTGGGTTTACATCTTCTAATGTAACTTAAAAGACTCTTGAAATCTGCATGGTCACTTAGGGGGAATGCTTTTGATCGTTTATTAAAGAGAACTGCCCATCCAGAGGCTAAAGCAGGTTCCATATCTTCTATAGGCAACTTGGATCCTTTAGGTGAAATTACTACACATCTTTTATTTTCTATTAGCTCTTCACCATTTTTTGATTTATAATCATAGAACTCAAGTTCATAGCCATGATTTCTATAAACCTCACTTACTTTTGAAGCACTTTTAGATGTTACAACTGGTAATTTTGTAAGTAAATTAAATATTTTGATAATTTCTTGAGCATTTCCAATTGAATCCGTCTTAAAAACTGGTATTTTATTATGTGGTAACGCATCCATTGTTGCCCATCTAACCATATCTAAAGCTATTTCCTTACGCTTAGGGAAACTAAAGAGGGGGGAACCAAACGTTGTTTCAATGATTAAGATATCACATTTTTTACATTCAGCAGATTTCATTGTATATGAGTCTTCTAAACCAATATCACCAGTGTAAAGAACGTTGCCTTCAGGCGTATTTACTTCAAATTGAACACTACCTAAAACATGACCTGCATTATGTATATGAATTTCAATATCATCTAATCTAATTCTATCTCCTAATTTTACTTTATTCCAATTTTGGATATTTTTCCAGCCTAATGCATTAAGAAGATCAACTGTTTCTTCTGTAGCATATTTACAGTAATCTGGAAATTTGAAGGCGGCTGCATGATCTGCATGAGCATGGCTTACAAAAACTGGATAATTATAATTATGTCCTGTTGGATCAAGTACTATTCCTTGTCTTTTATACTCAATTAGTATCCCTTTATTTTGTTTAACTGATAAAGCCACACTAATGAACCCCTTAATTATCCCCCTGTCTGTAAAATCAGAATTGCTTTAGCTAGATCGCCTTCATATTTAATTAAAGTTGCTCTTGCTTTTTCTAAACTTACGTTTGCTTGTTGAGATACAAGTAGAACATCCTCTTCAGGAATTGTTAGGGGTTTCTTCTCCGTTGTTTCCTCTGTTAAAGTTTTTTGAGGGCTTCTCTCTGATAATTTGCCTCCCGTAATTTGATACATTTTTTGTCCTTGAACATTAATACTAGTAACCATTGGTCCTTCAATTACAATTTCTTTTTCAGGAGTCTGGATAATAACTCTAGTAACATTCTTTACTTCATCCATCTGCATGCCCATTTTCTGCATCATGCGACGCGCATTTCTTGAATCCATTTTAGCCAAAATGGCAACACCCTAAAAATAGAGTGTAGGGGGTTTATAATCCTTAAGAAAAAAATTATTCTAGATAACTGAAATTAAGGAAACTATTAAACATACTAATGAATAACAATTAATAGAAGCTTATGCCGGCTCTTAACACAGATCTTAAGGCCGGTGCAGCAGTGCTCATCGGCTGTCCTTACTGTGGAAAAATTGTTAGTAAAGTTCCTTTAGAAGGTATTTTAGAAGTTGCTTGCTTAAAATGTGGTAAACGTCGAGAATGGCATGAAGGAGTTTTTCGAGTTACTGCTTTTACTCTAACTGAAAAAAAAGCAAGAAATCCTGAAAAGAATCTTCCAGGTAAATATAATTTGAAAGGAATTAAATCTAATGCTAAATTCGAAATATCTTTTTACACTATGGATCAAATTGAATTAAATAAAGGTGATATTATTTCTCTAAGTTATAGCAAATCTCCTAAAAGCGTACTAAATCTAACTTGGAATGGTCACTATAAAAATAAGCCTTCAGTGTTAGTTAATAATCGGACAAGAAAAATTCATAGAATATAAAGATATTAATTTAACTCAAATTTTTTGCTGCCTGTACAGTATTTTTTATTAACATACTAATTAAAAGAGGACCTGTTCCACCAGGTACAGGTGTGATTGCTGAGGCTACTTCAGAAACTGATTCAGTTTCTACATCACCAAAAACTTTCTTTCCTTCATAGTTATTCCCATTATCAATTACTACTACCCCTTTTTTTACCATAGAAGAATTGATGATGTGTTTTTTGTATACTTCAATTACTAGAATATCTGCATTTTTTATATGATTAAGGCTTTTTTCATTGATATCTGGAAAAGCTGTAATTTGAACATTTTTATTTAAAAGATAAGCTACTAAAGGTTTCCCAAGCCACTCAGTTAGTCCAATTATGACCCAATGTTTATTCTCCCAATCAATTTTGTAGCTGTTCAGAATTTCAATTACTGCATCTACCCCAGCAGGAAGAAATGCTTTTTCTCCCATCAAAATTTTGCCAAAGGTGAGTGTACTTAAACCATCAACGTCCTTTTTAGGTGAAATCTCTTCTACTATTTTATGTTCGTTTATCTCTGGAGGAACTGGAAGCTGAATCATTATACCATGAACATCTGGATTATTATTTAATTGCTTAATTAAATTAACAACTTCTTCTGTTGTTGTCTTATCATAGTGATGTAAAGTTGTAGATATTCCCACTTCTTCAGCTCTCTTAATTTTCATATTTACGTATCTTAAACTGTTTTTATCAGTTCCAATTAGAATAAGATGTAGATTTGGTATTTTATTTTCCAGATTAGTTACATCTTGTTTAATTTCTTCAATAATCTTTGACGATACTTCTCTCCCATCAAGGATTATTACCATGTCAATAAAGCCCCTTTATACGTCCATCTTCATCTATATCCATGTCTTCAAATGCAGGATGGGAAGGCTCACCTGGCATTGTATTAATATCTCCACAATAAGCAACAATGAATCCAGCGCCTGTACTTGGTTTAAGATTAACTATTGGTAAAACGTAATCTTCTTCTGGTAACCCTTGAATATCTTCATCTGCTGTTAAACTTAACGGGGTTTTAGCCATACATATTGGTAATTTGTTTAAACCTGTTTTTTCTATTTTTTTCAGAGCTTTTCGTGCCTCATCAGTTAATCTAATATCTGATGCACCATACATTTTTTTTGCTATTATACGTATTTTTTCTTCTATACTAGCCTCATCAATGTATAGATATTGGAAATTATTTGGTTTCTCTAGTTCTTTAAAGACAAGGTTAGCTAATTCAATGCCTCCTATGCCTCCTTTCATTACAGTGTCAGTGAAAGCTGCAGGTATATTTTTTTCTTTAGCCCAATTCAGAACTGTATCAATTTCTTCTTGACTATCTTTAGGGAAATGATTCATGCAAATTACTGGGTGAAGACCAAAATGATGCGCGTTCTCAACCATTTTCCACAACATTGGTAAGCCTTTTTTTACTGCATCAGTATTTGGCTCGTTTAAATCCTTATATTTCATGCCTCCATGGCGTTTTAGAGCTTTAATTGTGGCGACAATTACTACTACACCTGGTTTAAATCCACCATATCTGCTAGCAATGTTACAGAATTTTTCCATCCCCAGATCTGCACCGAAACCTGGTTCCAGAATAACATAATCTGCAAGTTTCTGAGCTGTTTTAATAGCTGCTAAGCTAGGGCATCCATGAGCAATATTAGCAAATGGACCACCATGAATTATCGCAGGTGTATTTTCTATTGTCTGAACAAGGTTTGGTTTAACAGCATCTTTCATTAATATCGCCATTGCACCAACAACATTGAAATTAGATGCTTTCACTGGTAAACCCTTACTATTGTAAGCGACTGTTATTTCACTCATTTTTTGTTTTAGTTCCATCAAATCACTGCTTAACGCATGAATTGCAGCTATTTCTGACGCAGTTGTTATCTCAAAACCACTTTCGTATGGGATACCATTATTTTCTCCTCCTAAACCTACAACAATTTTTCTTAGAGTACGACTTTCAATATCAATTACTCTTTTCCACATTACCGTATGAATATCAATATCGTCTCTATTCTTTCTATTAATACTATTCTCCATAGCTGAGGTTAGTAAGTCATGAGCAGCTGTAATTGCATGAAGATCGCCTGTGAAATGAATGTTAATATCTTCCATTGGTAAAACTTGAGCATATCCTGCACCACAAGCGCCACCTTTTACACCAAATACTGGTCCCAGTGAAGGTTGTCTTAAAACAACTATTGCTTTCTTATTTAATTTACCAAAAGCTTGAGCTAGACCAATACTCATAGTCGTTTTTCCTTCACCATTCCTTGTGGGTGTAATTGCTGTTACAATTATTATTTTTCCATCTTCTTTGGTTTTTAGTTTTTTATAGACTTCAGGTTTAATCTTAGCTTTATATCGACCATAAGGTTCGATGTCTTCTTCAGTTAAACCAAGGTCATTAGCTATTTCCTTTATAGGTTTAAGCTTCGCGTTTTGAGCAATTTCTATGTTTGTTGGAAGCGACATAATTATCTGGTGTAATTATGTTTATTACCTTTTTATTTATTTGGCAACATTAATTAGTATAATGGTGTGTTGATGATGGTTAAAGTTACATTTGTTAAAATAGGCTTTATCGCCACAACTAATCTTGTTGATGCTTTACTTGATGAAAGAGCTAGTCGCAAAGACTTGACTATGCGAGTTATTAGCTCTAGTGTTAAAATGGATGAAGAAGATGCTATTGAGGTTGCTAAAATCGCTACAACTATTTCTACTGACCTATTTGTGCTTGTTTCTCCAAATGCCTCACTGCCTGGACCCAAAAAGGCCAGGGAAATACTTAGTGGTACTGGTAAACCGTTGATAGTAATTTCAGATGATCCTTCAAAGAAAAACCTAAGGGAGAATGCCAACGAAAATTTAGGATATATTGTAGTATCAGCTGATCCAATGATTGGTGCAAAACAATCTTTTCTAGATCCTATTGAGATGGCACTCTTTAACAGTGATGCAATTAAGGTTCTTGCTGTAACTGGTTCATTCAGGATTATCCAAACAGAAATAGATAAAGTAATTAATCAAATAAAAAAGAATGAAAAACTTATTTTACCCAACATTGTGATTGAGAAAGAGAATGCTTTAGCTGCTAGTATGATAACTAATCCTTACGCTCAAGGTAAAATTATTGCAGCTTTTGAAGCTGCTAGGAGAGTCGCTAATCTTAGTACTGAGGGGACCTTTAAAATCGAAGAGCCTGAAAAATATCTACCAATATTAGCTGCTGCTCATGAATTAATGAGGCAAGCAGCAATCCTTGCAGATGAAGCGAGAGAAATAGAAAAAATTAACGATGCCGCAGTACGTATTGCACATTTCAGTAAGGGAGAAACCAGAAAAAAGATAAAATTAAGTGATAAATACTCTGCTTAATCTTCACTACCTCTACGAACTTTGACTGCTACTCCCCTTTTAAATGACTTTATTTCATCGCTTGTAAGCAAAGCTTTACCAACTGCGATAACTTTTTGGTTTTCATCTAAAACCAATGTTTCATCACCGGGTCTTATATTATCTCCTGCATTGATAACATGTTTAGCGAATACGTTTCTTCCTTTAGAAATAAATTCACTAACATCGTTTTGAACTATGACTTTGTAATTTAGATTAGGAATCTTATCGATTAAACGTTGAGCCGCATGTATTGTGAGGGTTAACAATCCATCTGTTGGACGGAAAGTTGCTTGAAGTACATTATCTAAAAATATATGTTTTATTCTTCCTGTATTTCGCGAATACACAATTTCTATATTATTTGGAAAAAGGATTTCTCCTGCTTTGATACCATATTGAAAGTCACCGATATAACGAATTTTTTGCAAGTCTTGATTTATCATAATCAGATATAATGCTTGGACACTATTTAATATGAATCGAAAAGCACACCTGAGGTTTATAAGTCGAAACGTTACATCGATAATGGAGGCTAATAGAATGCGATGCGAAGTTTGTGGAAGAGAGATACTAGGTCAACCTCATAGAAGAATAATTGAAGGAGCAAAATTAACTGTTTGTTCAAGATGTTCCAGTTTTGGTGCATCAGATTGGTCTCCCAATAAACCTAATATTAAGAATACCGAACGTAGCTCAGTATTAACAAGAAGTGATAGAGGAGTACCCAGCAGGCCTCCTAGAAGAGATGCAGTTGAAGTACTTGAACAAACCACTTTTGTAGATAATTATGGTTCCTTAATTAGAAAATCCCGACAAAAACTTGGATTAACTGAAAAAGATTTAGCCATGAAAATGCAGGAGAAAGAATCTGTTATTAAAAAACTAGAAAAAGAAGAACTTACTCCTGATACAAAACTTGTCCAGAAAATTAGACAAATTTTGGGTGTTAACATACTAGAGCAAACAGAATCGCCAAAAGTACATATATTGACTAAACCAACAAATGCTCGAACTCTTGGAGACTTAATCAAGATAGAACCTGACAAGGAAGCACAGGATAAGTGATAATCGAATCTTCTAATGTCATTTTATTTACAGGCACACCTGGAACGGGAAAAACTACAATATCCCGTTTAATAAATTCTAAACTAAATGGAATTTATTTAAACCTCACCGAATTTAGTAAAAGCCAAGATCTTGTACTCGAAAAAGACGTTGAAAGAGACACTCTTATAATTGATATTGAATCATTAAAAAAAAGGCTCTCTAAAATAATCAATTCCACTAATAAAATAATTTTAATTGATAGCCATTTTTCAACAGATGTTGTTGAATTATCTAAAGTAAAATATGTTATAGTTTTAAGACGTGCTCCATGGTTACTTTTTAATGAATTAATGGAAAGATGTTATGATATTGATAAAATTAAGGAGAATGTTGAAGCTGAGATTATTGGAGTGTGTTTATCTTCGGCATTAGACGTTTTTGAAAAAGAGAAAATAATTGAAATTGATACTACAAATTCGACGCCAGAAAAAATCGCGGAATATCTTCTTTTAATTATTAATGGTAAAACTCAAGCAACTTATGGAAACATTGATTGGATGGCTTATCCTGAAATAGAAACATTGTTGAAGAGGTTGAATTATGTATCTGGTAATTCGTTGTCCTAGATGTGGAGAGCTTGTTCTAGCTAATACTATTTATAAAACTCGTTCATGTCAAAATTGTAAATTTAGAATCGAGATTAGGTTTATTAAGCCTTTAGCTCGAGCAGAGACTCCTGCAGATGCGGTTGAAGTAATGAAAAAGCTTAAAGCAGAACAAGCAGGTGACAAAAGTTGGAAACCAAATTTTTATCGTCTTAGATAAAAAATTATTATTTTTATTAAACATTATTTATACGATACATACAAATAAGTTTCCATTTTTATATTAGCTAGTGATATTTCATGGGTAAGAGGTGTATATGTATTGGCGGCGATAACCAGTAGAAAATTTTTTGAAGAGTTAGGGCAGATAATCTCTAAACCAGTAATGATTGTTGATGTTAATGGTAAAACTTATGAAGGGGATTTTCTTGGCTTTGATTCTAACACCTTAAGCATTTGTCTTGGTAATGTTAAAGGAGAGAGAGGTCTGGCAGCTCATAGACTTTTCATAACTGGTTCAAGTGTAGCTAGAATAATAGCTTCAGAACGTCCCTTCAATCTCGAAGCACTTAAGGAGAGGCTGGATAGAGTATTCCCCAATATGGTACAAATGTTTCCTGAAGCAGGTATACTTGTAGTAATGGGAAAAATCAGATTAAACGAGACAGGAATTTTAGAGGGTTCTGGTCCAGCAGCAGACAGAGTAAGGGATATTTATCAACGGTTCCTAAACGAAACCACTCAACCCTAACCACCTTTTTTATTTGTTTATCTTTTAAAATTTATAATTATGTTAGAAAGGAAGAGGACTTAGAACATGGCTTTCGAATTAAAAGATCGTGATCTACTCGGTAGGCTGGGTAAGCTCAAAACGAAAAGTGGAGAAATCGAAACCCCTGCATTTATGCCAGTAATAAACCCTGTTAACCAAATAATTCCACCGAAAATAATGAAAAGCAATTTTGGATGCGATATTTTAATTACTAATAGTTATTTAATTAAAAAAAATTTTGAGACTGTTAATAATTTAAATGTTCATAATCTGCTTGATTATGATGGAGTTATTACAACAGATTCTGGTGCTTATCAGATTCTAGTTTATGGTAATGTTGAAGTTTCTCAAGATGAAATTATTGAATTCCAAAAAAAAATTGGGTCAGATATTGCAGTAATTTTAGATATCCCAACTGGATGGGATGTTCCCAGAAGCAAAGTTGAATGGACTGTAGAGGAGACTCTGCGAAGAGCTCGAGCAGCTATCCCCTTAATTAAAGATGATAAAATGTTATGGATGGGTCCAGTTCAAGGGGGAAAACATTTAGATCTTGTAGCAAAGTCTTCTAAAGAAGTCGGTTTAATGCCCTTTGATATTCATGCTCTTGGTAGTCCTACTGAAGTTATGGAGCGTTATATGTTTTCAGTATTGGTTGATATGATTATTACTGCTAAAAGGAATCTTCCTCCTGATAGACCTCTACACTTATTTGGGGCTGGTCATCCAATGATGTTTAGTCTTGCAGTTGCTTTAGGATGCGATTTGTTTGACTCAGCTAGTTATGCGTTATATGCTAAAGATGGTAGATACTTGACAAATCAAGGTACATTAAAGCTTGAAAACTTAAACTATTTACCATGTTCATGCCCTGTTTGTATGTCATATTCTGCTCAAGAATTAAAAAATGAGCTCCGTAGTAGAAGAGAGCGACTTCTAGCTGAACATAATCTCTATGTTTGCATGGCTGAGATTAATACAATTAAACAAGCAATCTTCGAAGGCTCTCTTTGGGATCTTGTAGAGCAAAGAAGTAAATCTCACCCTGCTATGACAACCGCTTTCAAAAAGTTAAGTGATTATAAATACGATTTAGAGCGTCATAGTCCAGCTTTTAAAGGTCATGGTGTATTTTTTTATGATTATAACAGCTTAAATAGACCAGAAACTACAAGATATTTACCACAATTATTACATAATTATAGTAAACCAGATAATGTTAATACACTTTTATTACTAAACGCTCCCAAATCAAAACCCTATAACTGGGACTTAGAATACAAGAAACTTGAAAAAATTTTAGTTAATGAATTAGACTTAAAAATTAAGGATATACAAATATGTTTTATTGCTGCACCATATGGGTGTATTCCTGTTGAATTATGTGAAACCTATCCTCTTTCACAATTTGACATTGCTAAACCATTTGATTCTGAGACAATCTCTTTTACAATAAATAATATACTGGAATACATTAGTAATTATAAATTCCCGAAAATTATTCAACTTTTAGGCAATGAGGATCTAGAAAATCTGGTAGAGGCTTCTTTAATGGAAAAAAGTCCTAATGTGGATTCAAAATTTTTTAGTGTATGGTCAAAGGAACCTTGGAGTGAAGCATCATATAATACTTTATTGGATACATTAAAAATGTAGGAAACATAATATTGTTAATAAATTATTTATATAATTATTTATAGGAAAAAGATAAGTGCAAGTGTATCATAATGCATCTGTCCCCCTAGGAAACTGGACAAGTTTCAGGGAAAGGACTGAATCGACTAGTAGAAATATAATAATTAACAGTCGGTTTGTTTCCAGGTCAGGTATAGATAATATGGTTAAACTTAGTTTCATGGGTGGAACCCATGAAGTTGGTAGAAATGCAGTTCTAGTTAGTTCTGACGAAACAAAACTTTTATTAGAATATGGAATCAAAGTAGGAGAACCCCCAGAATTTCCTGCACACATTAGAGCAAAAGAATTAGATGGGATTGTAGTAGCTCACGCACATTTGGATCATAGTGGTGGAGTTCCTATTTTTTATTTGTCTGAAAAAAAGCCTTTTTTTAGCACATCTACTACTGCAGATCTTTGTAAAGTTCTAATAGAAGATATGATTAAACTGAACAATTACTATCTTCCATTTGAATACATTGAACTTGATAATATGCTAAAGCAAAGAAATGATTTAGCATATGGACAAGAGGTTCGATTAAAAGATATTACTTTCCAGCTTCATAATGCAGGGCACATCCCTGGTAGTGCAATGGTTGACCTTGAAGTAAATGGTAAAAACATACTTTATACAAGCGATTTCAACGTTGTTGAAACAAGAATCTGTAATGGTGCGAAAGTTCCAAAGAAAAAATATGATGCTGTAATAATTGAGGCAACATATGCGACACACGAACACCCTGAAAGAAAACAGCTTGAAGTTGATTTCATTAAAGCAATTAAAGATGTAGTTAACGATGGTGGAAAAGTGTTAGTGCCTGCTTTTGCTGTTGGTAGAAGCCAAGAAATGTATAGCATTCTCTTTGCACATGGATTTCCGGGTCTAGTTGTATTAGATGGCATGTCAAGGTCCGTTAATAGAATTCTCTTTAATCACCCTGAAGGAATTAAAACTCCTCAGCAATTTGAGCAAGCAAGTCTTTCAGTTCAAGAGATTAGAGGATGGAGAGATCGTAGGAAGGCAATAAATAGTGCGAGTGTAATAGTGGCACCCTCTGGTATGTTACAGGGAGGAACAGCAATGTTTTACATGGAAAAACTAGCTATGGATTCTCGTAACGCAGTTTTCCTAGTTAGCTTCCAAGTTCCAGGAACAAAAGGTTCGACTCTTCTTGAAAAGGGAACCTTTATGATAGGAGAAAAAGAACAGAAAGTAGCAGCAAAAGTAAGGCATTTTGATTTTAGTAGCCATTCTGGGCAAAGTTATCTTCAAGGCTTTCTAAAAAATTTGAAAGGAAAACCTGACATATATGTAATACATGGTGAATCAGAGAGCTGCGAATTTTTAGCTCAATATGCACAAGATGAATTAGGACTAAAAGGGACTGCACCAAAAGAAGGAGAAGAATTCCAAATTTAATTTAACTTATAATTTATTAAATTAGATTTCGTAATAACCATTTTTTATCTTAAATTCCGAAAAACCTATTATAGAGTATGTAGCTGCTTTTCTGGACAAACATCGGTGTAGAATTATGCCAAAAGAAATATTCAATACAGAAGAATTTCAAAAACTGTCAGAAAAAGCGACAGAATGTATAATTAAAAAACAAGGTGAAACAACAAAAATTAAACTTAAAACAAGTAGATACCTCTATACAATTAAATTAGACTCTAAAGCAGCTGATAGCCTTTTAAACAAAATTAATTGCCCAAAAACTGAAATTTAATATTTTAAAAATATTATCTTACAAGTATTTTTCTTATGCAAAAATATTTATTAAAAGAAAATTTAAGAAGATTACTTCTTTTTCTCAAGATAAGCTATATTATTCACAACTGAAACTTCAATTTTTCCAGTCATATCTCGTGCATCGATTCTTTTCTTCAGTTGTGTACGTAAATAATTAGCATCTTTTCCAGTGACTTGTACTTTTACCAAGTCATGTTTTGCACTAATAAATTTGTCAATTATAGGATCATATTTGCTTCCTTTTCTATACTTTCTTGTAGGCTTCTTATCAACTGGTGAGAGATCAAATTTTACTTCACTCAAATATTTTCACCTACATAAAAACATTTTTTTAAGTTATTAAATTTACGGTCTATTTTGTATAAATAATTACTTAGTATTCATATTGTATATATTTAATATGTTTTTTAAAAACAATTTTTGTTTATTAGTTATATTAACTCATTATAAGAGTTTATAGACAGACTTGTTTTATTGTTTCTTTAAAAGTCTTTACTCCTAGTTCAAGTTGTTCAAGTGATATGTATTCATCTGCTGTATGGGCTTGATCAATACTCCCAGGTCCACAAATCACAGTAGGAATCCCAACCCTAGTATAATCCAAAGCTTCAGTAAAATAAGTCACCCCAATAGGTTCCCTATTCAGGATCTTCATCAAGATTTGTACAATCTCATTATTCTCCGGGATATCTAATGGTGATCCACCATTAGCACTAACTATAGTTGCTTTGAATGTTGGATCTTTATCTGATAATTTCTTGATAATATCCTCCATCCATTTCTTAGTCACTTCAGGTCCTTCGTGGCCTGTTATTAAACGATTATTCATTGAAAGAGTACAGGAATCAGGTATAATGTTTCCTTTAAGCCCTCCTTGAATTATTGTACATTCAACAGTCGAAGGTCCCATTAGCGGATGTGGGTATTTATTCAGTTCTTTCTGGAGGTTCCTTAATTCATACAAGAAATCAGCTGCTTTCTGTATTGCATTAATACCCATTTCTGGTCTACTGCTATGAGCTGCTTTACCATGAATCATGATTCTTGCACCACCTGCACCTTTATGGCAACGAACAATGTCCATCATGCTGGGTTCTGGAATTATGCCGTACTTTGCTTCTTCTGGGGTTACTTTTTTTTCGGAGATTACGTTTCTAACAAACCATCCCCCGCTGTCTTCTCCTGAGGTGAATACTAGGGTTAGTTGTTTTTTGTAGTTTTCTTTAGCTAACTGTTTTGCTGCATCTAGCATTGTAGCGCATGGACCTTTCATGTCGCATGCTCCTCTTCCATAGAGGTTGCCTTCTTTTATTATTGGTTCGAATGGGTGAGAGATTTTCCAGAGGTTTACATCGCCTGTGACTACTGTGTCTATGTGTCCTGATAGGACGATGCCTTGCCCTTTGCCTACTCCTAATTTACCAATAGCGTTTGCTCTATCTGGTGCAACGATCTGGAGTTCAGCTTCTGCGCCTATGTCTTCTAGGTAATCTACTATCCATTTTGCGCAGGTTTGTTCTTTGTTTGTTGAGGTGTCAAATTTTAATAATTCTTTGGCAGTGTCAACCACATTTAATGTGTTCATAGTTTATTATGAATTTAAAGTCATATTAGAAATATATGCAAAAATATGTGTTTTTGTTTAATTTTATTTTAAAAAATTAATTGCTCCCACCTGGATTTAAATCCAGGATCCTTGACTCGAAAGACCAATATTGTTATCCAGACTTATAATCAAACTAATAATTAGTAAGCTATTTCAAAGACATTTGTTCAAATTATTAATTGACCTATCTGTTGGCAGAGTTGATAATGATCCAGATTTATTTTTCTATGGATTCTGTAGACCTTAATTTCTAATGATTTCATAGAAGCAAGTTCAGGCATACTAATTGTTATGAGCGTAACTGAAAGCAGAGTGGATAATTTGGTAGAATATTATTTAACTGAAGCTTGAGTATAAACAACTATCAGTAATTAAAATATTAGTAAGAAGCGAATGTATTGGATATGTAAAAAATAGAACTGTTCAAATTTTTTAATTTCGTTTTAAAAATTAACTTAAAAATGATGATAAATTTTATTTATACTTTAAACCCATAAAATATTATGGTATATATAATAAAACTTCTTAAACCGCAAAAAGAACTCGATTTTCCGTTAATGAAAGCCTTAGAAATTCGTCGATCAAAAAGAAAATGGAAAGAGGAACCTCTATCAGAACAAGATCTCTCAAATCTTTTATGGGCTGCTTGCGGAATAACTAAAGAAGAAACTAAAAGGAGTAAAAGTAAAAGAACTTCTCCATCTGCATGTAATTCTCAAGCAATAAAAATTTATACTACAACAAAAGATGGGCTTTTTTTATATGATGAGAAGAATCATCAATTGGTTCAAATTTTCTCTAAAGACATAAGAGATAAAATAGGTACCCAGAAAATGATGCATTCCGCTCCTCTAGGACTCATTTATGTTTCTGATTATTCTAAGATGAAGAATTTTCTTTTCAAAAATGATGAAATTAAATGGTTCTTTTCAGGAACAGATGCAGCATTCATTAGTCAGAATGTTTATCTTTACTGTACTGCTGCAAAATTAAGTACTGTTATTCTTGGTTTAGTTAATAGAAATGAACTTCATGAAGTTATGAACTTGAAAGAACAAGAAAAAATTGTTTTTACTCAAGTAGTTGGAAATCCAATTGATTAATAATACACACAAAGGTTTAGATAAAAAAAGATTTTATATAAAAATAATAATCCCAAGTCTTAATATTTAATTATATATAAACAATAATATTGTAACAACAATTTATGCATAATGAAATAGACTTCAAGGTGTAGAATTAAAAATAATTTTTTGCGGAATGGAGCCTTCAAAACTGCTTTTTATTAGAATTGTGTAGTGCTCCCGCCGGGATTTGAACCCGGGATCCTTGACTCGAAAGGCCAATATGCTTGTCCGGACTACACCACGGGAGCGATGCTGCAAGATTAAATGGGAAGAGCTTTATAATTGTTATTCAGAAAACTTGATTTTGGAGTAGTTTTTATATTGTTGATAAGGGTTTAGGTGTTGCAAGGGCCCGTAGCTCAGTTTGGCTAGAGCACCCGGCTCATAACCGGGGGGCCATGGGTTCAAGTCCCTTCGGGCCCACTACCTTTACGGTTCAGAACCGTTAAATATTTGAAGCAATAAATCGTCTATTCATGAGTAAACAGCCTAGCGCGCGTTTTTTTCCAAATTAAAAAATTTAATCTCTAATGCATCGTATTGAAAAACCACTAGATTTATGTCCCGAATTAAACCTAAATCCATTCCTGTCAGGATACAAACCATAATGCCAAGCAAAGGACACATCATGGGGAGTTGAAGACCACCAAGTCGTATAATAGCCCAAATCACGAGTTACCCCTAGACCTCCACACTCACATGTAGGAACATCGGAAAAACCATAACAGTCTTGGAAATAGTCATAGGCTACTTTTTGGGACTCAAGATAAGAATATAATAACCTCTTTTTCCTTTTTTAATTGTTATTATCCACCTTGCCATTGAACCACATACGAGGTTTAGCATGCTTTTTGGTAATAATGAAATGAGCATAGTTTGGCTCTAAAGGCAGATATATATTATAGTTTTAACTATAATATATTTAGGTTAAATTTATGATAGTATATGGCCCTGTGCCCTCTCGAAGGCTAGGAAGAAGTCTTGGTGTGAATCATGTGCCACCAAAGACATGCACATATTCATGCGTCTATTGTCAGCTTGGGCATACTGATAATTTGATCTCTGAGCGTAGGCATTTTTATGACCCGGAATTTCTCGCTGCTTCGGTAAAAAAGAAGGTGGAGGCTTACGAGGGTGAAATCGACTACATAACATTTGTCCCGGATGGAGAGCCAACGCTTGACATAGATCTTGGTAAGGATATAGAGATGGTTAAAGGGTTGGGCATCAAAGTAGCCGTGATCTGCAATTCTTCAATGCTTTGGAGGGAGGATGTCAAGAATGACCTAATTAACGCTGATTGGGTCTCTCTGAAGGTGGATGCTATCAACTCGGACACATGGGTAAGGGTTGACAGGCCTCATGGAAAACTAAACCATGTGGCTGTTTTAGAAGGTATGCGGGACTTTGCGTCAGTGTTCAAGGGGACCCTATCAACGGAGACCATGTTAATTAATGGTTTAAACGATGGAGGTGAACCTGAAGACATTGCCATATTTCTAAAGGAACTGGACCCTGACATATCTTATGTAGCAATACCCACTCGACCCCCAGCTGAGGACTGGGTTAAACCCGCTGACGAGGAAGCGGTGAATAAGGCCTATCAAGTGTTCTCAAGGGTTCTACGAAACGTTGAGTATCTTATAGGATACGAGGGAAATGCCTTTGCTTCCACTGGTAACTTTGAAGAAGATATCTTGAGTATCACAGCAGTTCACCCAATGAGAGAGGACGCTGTCAAGGATCTACTTAGGCATGATGGTGCCAGTTGGGAACAGTTAGAGCGACTTAACCATGAAAATAAAATCGTTAAACTAAGCTACTTGGACAAGAACTTCTACATGAGGAGAATCTCGAGTCGCTCGAATTAGAGGTACATCAAATCCGCTGCTTATTTAGAATGAATAAAATCCGTAATATTTATGTTTGTGTTCATATGAACATTAATTGATGTGTGCATAAGCACATAATTAGAGAGGATGAGAGTATATGGGATGGAAAGGACGAGGTGGAAGAGGGATAGGTGGTTGGCCTAGCAGAGGGGCTTTTAGTTTCTTACCGACGTGGCGAAGACCTTGGCTCTATGGCTACGGATTTGGCTACGGTTATGGTAGAGGTTTTGGCTATAGATACTGGGGAACCCAATTTTATCACCGAGCATACCCGAGACGCTCATAGCTACCACCACGGTGGTGGACACAATCAGGGGACTACGCTGGGTACAGTTATCCCTTCAGGGATTATGCCAGGTATTACCCGTTTTAATATCCAGAGAACTAGTAGAGAAACCAACCACGATGTCAACTGAAAAGAGAAATATGGAGAAACCTCCCAGATGGTACCCTTATGGCTACAATCCAATGGTCTTATGGCGTTCACCTTGGTCAGCATACGAGACGTTTTTCGAGTATCATCCAGAAAATGAACTGTAAATGCTCATCCTCATTATTAGCAGAGCTCTGAGGATGCCGAGTGGGTTCCTCGGCTTTCTCCCCGGCTCGTAGGTGTGGTAGCATCCTATGAGCTGCTGCTTAGCAATGCTTAAGTCGATGTTTCTGAAGAGTGTCTCAAGGGTCTCATGTTCGTCCTGTGCTAAGGATCGGACCTCCTATGGTTCCCGCCATAAGTGATGAGACCCTAATTGTCAAGATAAGCTTGCTCTGAATTTAGGGACAAGGCAGCGCGCGCAATCTCAATTTTTAGATAATATAAAATGTGGTTATTCTAAGTGATTTAACTTTAAAAGTTTATAAAATTACAAGCTTATAATATGGCTATGGATTCTCGAATAATCAGAACCAATGCAGTATTCTCTGATTATAACCGTCAAGATACACCCGGTTGTGCCTTATCAATAATCGAAGAGGAAAACATAATCTATAAGCAAGGATACGGTATGGCAAACCTTGAGCATAATATACCCATAACACCCTCAACGATCTTCCATGTAGCATCAGTATCCAAGCAGTTCACTGCAATGGCAATAGCTATCCTAGCTAATGAAGGAAAATTAAGCCTAGACGACGACATCCACAAACATCTTCCAGAGATACACGAATTTGATAATAAAATACACATAAGTCACTTGATTCATCACATCAGCGGCATAAGAGATCAATGGTCTCTACTTACTTTATCAAGTTGGCGAATGGAAGATATCATCACAATGGATGATATATTCGAGCTCTTAAAAGCCCAGAGAGAACTAAACTTTAAGCCTGGAGCCGAATACATTTACTGCAATTCAGGATACACGTTAATGGCTATGATAGTGGAACGGGTATCTGGCAAAGCTTTTCCTGATTATTGTTGGGAACAAATTTTTAAGCCATTAGGTATGAGAAACACACATTTCCATCTTGATCATAAACAGATTGTGAAGAACCGTGCTGATTCATATGAATTAGACAAGAATAACAACTTGAAAAAATCAGTACTTTCCTACGCTAATGTTGGCGCAACAAGCCTTTTCACAACAGTAGAAGATATGGCTCTTTGGGACAGAAACTTTTACACCGCTAAAGTGGGTGGACCTGAAGTTATTAGTATGATGCATACTCAAGGAATCTTAAATGATGGGCGCAGGATCAGGTATGCTTATGGTGTTAATATCGGAAAATATAGAGGACTTAAAATTGTCGAACATAGTGGGTCGGATGCTGGTTTCAGATCAAACATTTTAAGGTTTCCAGACCAAAAGTCCAGCATCATAGTACTTGGTAACCTATCTACGATCAATGCTTCTCAACTCTGTAAAAAAGTGGCGGATATATGGTTAGAGAATCAGTTCCTTGAATATTTACCTAAGCTGGAACCCATAGTAAAAATAGAACCAGAATCGCTAGAAAGTTTAGCAGGGATCTATCATAATCCAACACTTCAAGCAACATATGTGATATTTTGCAAGGAAGGTAAACTATATGCTCAACCAGGTAGAAATATTGAATTAACACCCCTTTCTAAAGAACGTTTTAAATCACCCCAATACAGTTTTGATACAATTATAGAGTTCAAGCCTACACAGACCCTAGGTAAAAAGGAACTACATTTTATGATTTCAGATGAACCAGCAGTTATTTATCATGAAGTGGAGCCTTATGAACCTGGAGAAGAAGAGTTAACGCAATACACGGGAACATACTATAGCCCAGAACTAGACATAAGATATTACATTCTACTTGAAGAAGGAAAACTGCAACTAAAAAGAATTAAATATGGTAAAACCCCCCTTATACCAAGTTTTAAAGATACTTTCACAGTTGGGAACAACGAGATGCGGTTTGTTAGAGACGAAGATTATGAGGTCACTGGGTTTAAAATAACAACAGGGCGTGTCAGAAATCTAGGTTTTATAAAAATGGATTAAAATAAGTTGCTTTCGATGAAGTAAAATTGTAAAGATAATAACTACAACATTTATTCAGGAAGCATCAGCTACCATCAATAAATTTTTGATGAAATCTACAAATTAAAATATTCCTTAATACCTGAATAAGGTAGTATTAACAAAGGATAAAACATACATAAAAATGGCAAAACAGAGGATCAATTCATTCAAAAATTGGATCAGAGGATTTTTTATATGCTCCGCTAGAGATACCCCCCAAAAACCCAATTGTTTCTTATACTACTATATTCAGGATTTAAAAATTTTCAAGTAGTTTTTATTAACTAGAGCCTTACTTAAAATAGTTGATAAAATGCTTCTTGTTCAAATATCAGACATTCATTGTGGTCCAATGTTACATAAAGAAAATCTACAAATCGCTATTGATGAAATAAATGAAATATCACCAGACGTGGTTCTTGTCACCGGTGACCTCACAGAAAACGGGATTATGAAAGAGTTTGAAATGGCTAAAAAAGAGTTAAGTGCATTAAAAGTAAAAAAAATGATATATGTTAGTGGAAACCATGATTATCGTTCTACAGGTTATCTTTTATTCAAGGATTATTTTCCCTTCTCACAAGAGACAGTTATTGACGATGTATCAATCACGGTTTTGAGTTCGGCAAGACCAGATAGAGATGATGGTGAAGTAGGTAACAGGCAGAATGTATGGCTTGAAGATACACTTAAGAAACATGCGGATAAGATAAGGATAGTAGCGATTCATCATCATGTGGTTCCTGTACCTGATACGGGTGCTGATCAAATAACTGTCATTGATGCAGGTGATGTTCTTAGGAGCCTTGTTAAAGCTAAGGCGAATCTTGTTCTTTGTGGGCATCGTCATAGGCCTTGGAGATGGAGGTTTGAAGATATGCAAGTTGTTCATGCGGGTAGTGTTTCATCTCAAAAGCTTAGAGGTTTTTTTTGCAACTCTTACAATGTAATTTCGATTGAAGATAATAAAATTGATTCTTGTTTGAAAATAGTTGGTGGAAATTATGTGAATTTTGATGAAATTACTAAGAGGAAAGAGATTCTACGAGCTTCAGACATCTAAAACTGAAATTTTAAATTCTACTTTTACAACAAAGTAGCGATGGATAGATTCAAAGACTAATAAAAACCCATTTTAACTTTTTCTTCCATATTATAATTTTATTTTAACAGAAAATAATTGATTATTATATGTTGGTATGTAAGTTTGATTTAGAACAACATATTAAAGAGAAACCAGAATCAAAATCTTTTAAATAACTTTTACGAATAAATTTTTTAATTAATCTAAAACAATTAATTATCATTAGTAATATTTCATATAAAATAATTAGCAACTTAATGTCAAAATATGATTATTTACTTAATTATTTCTAAATTAAAATATGCAACTACCATTACAATTAGGTTTATCCGTCACAGAAATAATTGATCCAGTCAACAAGTGACGTTCTAAAAAATTCTCAGTATGCTAAATGAGATACCACAGCAATAGGAACAATTACAATTTTTCTATATAATTACGAAATTGAATAAGTTTATTTCTAATTGCTTTGTTTATGTTATTAGAATACAAATTTTTTAACTAATTTTAATTTACTTATTGGAACTAATTAGATATTTAAAATAATTTGATA
>JAFGHP010000055.1 GCA_016930055.1 Candidatus Bathyarchaeota archaeon
GATGGTTATGGATCTGATAGCCAAAAAGAAGGTTATAGACAAAAAACTGGGGTTGGCAACGAAGTAAAATTAATTTCTGGAGAAGCAAAAGGAGCCAAAGGCACTGTTATTGGTAAACATGGTTACAGATTGCCTAATAATGCCCGCCATATACAACTACATTTCTCTGAAGATATTTTAGATAAACTAGCTATAGGTGATAGAGTAAGGATTAAGGCTTGTTCTATTGGTTTAAAAATTGAGGGTTACCCAGAAGTTACAATTCATAGTTCTAGTCCCTCGCTTATTGAAGGTATGGGAATATCTGAAGAAGATGAAAAGTTAATGGTTCCAGTTGTAAATGAAATCCCCGCTGATTTAATTGGTGCTGGTTATGGAACTAGTGCTCTCACAGATCATATCGATATTCAAACCTGTTATAGTCCTGATATTGAAAAATTTGGGTTAAATAAACTAAAGTTTGGTGATCTGGTTTTAGTTAAAGATTTATTATGTGACATTAGTCGCCACTATTTTAGAGGAGCAACTACTATTGGTATAGTAATAAGTGGTCCTAGTGATATCAGTGGACAAGGAATAGGATTGACGACAATACTAAGCAGTAAAAAAGGAATTCTTCAAGCTCAAATTGATCATGAAGCAAACATTAAGAGAGCTCTTAAACTGAGGTGAATTTTAATGCTTGAAACAAATAAAAATCACCTAATAATTAGCGCTGTCCAAGGAATAATTCAACCTTTGGGTGGTATGGGTTACGGAGTTAAATGGGATGGTTCACCGAGAGTAAGCTTAGGAACTGCAAGTATTAATTATAGCGTAAATGTTGGAGATCCTGTTTATGGTTATGCTAATGCAGATCATGTGGAACCAGATGTAACAATTCAGGGACGTGATAAGCCTTCTGCAAGTGATTGTGCATTAGCTGTACTTGCTTGTATAGGAAATGAAGCTAAAGTGATCACTGGTGATGCCAAAGGTAAAAAAGGTATATACATTGGACGTCATGCAGGAGCAGATGATCTAGTGTGGTTTCCTCCTGAGGTTATGGAAGAACTTGGTGTTGAAGACAAAATACAAATAAAAACATGTGGTGTAGGACTAAAGATAATCGGATTTGAAGATGTTAAGTTAAATAAAATGAGTCCAAAACTCTTCGAAGCAATGAATATTCAACAAGAAAACAATCAATTAATTGTACCCGTTTCTAGAGAGTTGCCTGGATATATTCTAGGTGCAGGAATAGGCTATGATCCAAGCATCGAATCCGTTGATTATGATATTCAGACAACATGCCCCGAAACTAATGAGGAATTAAAATTAGCTTCTCTTCGTTTAGGCGATGTCATAGCTATACATGATCATTACGATGCATGGGGTAGAGGTCGATATGAAGGTGCTGTAACAATTGGTGTAATTGTTCATGGTTGGAGTGATAGTGGAGGGCATGGACCTGGAGTTAATCCTATAATTGCTGCTCTGCCTGGTAGAATAAAAGTTAAACTTGATCCTAATGCTAATATCGCTTATTATTTAGGAATACGTAAATCCTGAAACAGATTTTTTTTAAGTATAACCTTAACTTATATATTTTATTTGCCATAAGAGTCTTATAATATACTTAATTGGTTTTACTTATGCCAACACGTGTATATGAAGATAAAGCGTTAGAATTTGCTAGTATTAAACACAAAGGTCAAAAAGATACTGATGGTAGACCCTACTTTTTTGCACATGTTATTCAAGTTTACGATATTCTACAAATAGTATCCGATGATGACGCAGTAATTTCAGCAGGAGTCCTACACGAAGTACTAACAAAGACAGATACAACCTATGAAGAACTATTACACGAATTTAATCAGGAAATAGCGGATCTTGTATGGGAAGTCACATTTGAAGAAGATGAAGATGGACATTATTATCCTCGTCTTAAATCTAAAAAAGCTATACTCATTAGATTCGCTGATCGTTTAAGTAGATTAAGTAGAATGGATGATTGGCCCGGTGACGTACAAGAACACTATTTACAAAGCAGTAAATTTTGGAGATCACAAAAGAAAACTATGTAAAACAAACTTAATTTAGAAGAATTTACATTATTTAATAATAGAAGAAAATAATTTTTTAAAGTTGATTTAAAATGGGTAAATATGAAGATAAAGCTCTAGAATTGGCTAGTGAACGTCACAGAGGGCAGTTAGATGATCAAGGACGCCCATATTTTTTCGCTCATATTGTCCAAGTTCATAATATCCTTAAAACTGTAACAGACGATGAGGTTACAATATGTGCAGGAATATTACACGATATTATTGAAGATACTGATACCACTTATGAAGAGTTATTACATGAATTTAATAAAGAAATTGCAGATTTAGTTCTGGAAGTTACTTATGAAGAAACTGAAAAAGGTGAACAATACTTTCCATATTTAAAAACACGAAAAGCTGTAATAATCAAATTTGCTGATCGTTTAAGTAATTTAAGTAGAATGGATGATTGGCCTGGTGATTGGCAGATGAATTATTTAAATAAAAGTAAATTTTGGAATACTCAGCCTCCCAAATAAAAAAATTATTTTAGAATTTATTTAATCTCAGATCATTTAACCATCCATCAATTTTATTACAAGCATCATATAAATCTTCATATTTAAGTATATGTATGTGGGGGTCTCCCATTAGCATTGCACTGATCTTTTTGTTATTCGATACTTGATGGAGACATAGAATTGGTTTATTTAATAAACGCGCATAAGCAATTTCATATCCAACACCATGACTGGGTGATGTAACTTCAGCAATTAACGCATTACTCTCTTTTAACCATTTAACATCTCTTTCCCAGATTTCTTTTTCATCAACCTTAATTTCTTCTTCAATAGTATGATCGAATGTTTTTTCTGTTAAAACTATGCCATATTTCATCAGATGGTTAATTATTTTTTTATATATGTCTTTGTTACCTGGTGCACCTCTAATGCTACCCGAAAAATATATTTTCATTAAAATAATATTAGAGTCTTTTAATTAAAAGTTGTTTATTTTAACCTTATATTAAGTGTTTTAATTAAAAATGCCAGTTCGTCTGTATATTCATCAATTAATTTATTTGTAGGTTTTCCTCCTCCATGACCCGCTTTAGTATCTATTCGTATTAAAATAGGTGCATCTCCAAGTTGGTTAGTTTGAAGTGCTGAAGCAAATTTGAAACTATGGGCAGGATAAACTCGGTCATCATGGTCACCAGTAGTAATTAAGGTTGGTGGATATTCGGTACTTTTTACATTGTGATATGGTGAATATGCTAAAAGTGCTTTAAATTCCTCTTCATTTTTTACAGTACCATAATCGCTTCTCCATCCCCAGCCAACAGTAAATTCTTCAAATCTGATCATATCGAGAACACCGACTGCTGGAATGGTTGCTCCAAAAAGATCAGGACGTTGAGTTAAACAGGCTCCAACAAGAAGACCACCATTGCTACGTCCAGCTATTGCTAGTTTTTCTTTTCTTGTTATTCCATTAGATATTAACCATTCAGCACATGCAATAAAATCATCAAATACATTTTGTTTCTGAAGTTTAATCCCTTGTTCATGCCATTGTTTTCCATATTCACGTCCCCCTCTAAGGCAAGTTGAAGCGTGGACTCCTCCAATTTCCATCCAAATAAGATTCCTTACACTAAATTGTGGGGTACTACTAATATTGAAGCCCCCATAACCAGTCATCAAAACTGGAACATTTCTTGGTGTTAATCCTTTTTTGTAGTTTAAAAACATCGGAACTTTTGTGCCATCTTTACTCTTAACAAAAACCTGCTCAGAAATATAGTCATCAGGATTGAAAAGTAGTCTAGGTTTTTTAAAAACTTCATTAAAATATTCACTAATGTCATATCTGTATACAGTTCCAGGATTGTTAAAACCAGTAACTATATAGAAAGTCTCTTTTTCTTCACTTTTTCCTGTAAATCCCATCACAGAACAATAACCTGGTAATTTAATTTCATCAACTTGTTTAGCTTTTTTATCAAAAATTTTTACTATACTATGTGCATCATGAAGATATTTTATTATAAATTTATTGTTAATATACGACACTGATTCTAAATTATCTTCTGTTTCTTCAATAAAATTATTTAAAACATCTGATTGATTAATATCAACCGAAATAACTTTACCCATCGCAGCGTCTTTATCTGTTAGAAAATAAAATTTAGAATCATCATTACCAATAAAACTATACTTGGCATCAAAATTTGATAAAAGAACTTTGAAATTATTTTCCTTTAACTCTCGGTAAATTATTGATGTTTCTGGATATGTTCCGCGTGTAATTGTTATTATGAGGTATTTTCCATCGTCTGTTACTTCGGTTCCGAACCGCCAATCCTTATTATCTTTTCGTTCATAAATTAATACATCATCGTTTTGGTTATCTCCTAATTTATGATAAAATAATTTATGATAGTAATTTGCTTCCTTCAATAACATTCCTGGTGCTGGTTCGTCATATCTTCCATAAAAAAACTCTTTACCCTCAGGTGTCCAAGAAACTCCAGCTCCTTTGATCCACTTTAATAAATCAGGTAGAACTGTTGCTGTTTCAACATCAATTATTTTCCATTCTTGCCAATCTAAACCAGAAGCAGCTAACCCAAAAGCAACATATTTACCATCTTTACTTGGTGTCCAACCTGAAATAGCAATAGTGCCATCCTCTGATAAAACATTAGGATCAATTAGCTTATTAGGGCTCCCCTTAAGTCCTTCTTGATAATATAAAACTGGTTGGTTCTGTAAACCATCGTTTTTAGTAAAAAAATATTTATTTCTGCGTTTAATTGGAACACTATATTTTTCGTAATTCCATAATTCTTTCATTCTTTCCCTAATTAAATTTCTTTCAGGAATTTCTTCTAAAAATTTATATGATAATTTGTTTTGTTCTTGAATCCATTTAATAGTATCTGTGCTATCAATTTCTTCCATCCATCTGTAAGGATCCGAAACATGTATGTTATGAATTATTTCAACATGATCTATAGTTTTCGTTTCAGGATATCTCCCTTTTTTCAAGATTATTTCACCTTTTAATAAAATGTGACTGTAGCAATAGAAAAGAATAACCCCTATACTTTATAAGAAATAATGTATGAATTAATTTTAATAAATGAATACTAATAGTATACAACTCTACTTAGATGATAGCCATCTGCTTGAGTTTGATGCAATAATTATTAGATCTGGAATAAAACATGCTATTCTAGATCAAACAGCATTTTATCCAGAAGGAGGCGGACAGCCCTCAGATATTGGAGTTTTCCTATCTGGTAACCTTAAATGGAATGTACTTAAAGTAATAAAAAGAGGAAATGAAATTTTCCATTATTTAGATAAAGATGTCCCACAAGGAATAAAAGTTCATTGCATAATTGATGCCTCTAATCGAATCTGGAATACTCGCCGCCATAGTGCAGAACATCTACTTACTGGATTAATTGAAAATATTGAGGAATTACCTAAAGTTTATAGTGACTTAGAAAAACTTGAATTTCAGCCAAGCAAACTCACTGAAGAACAATTAACAATAATATTCAATAAATTTAATGAAATAGTTGAAAAAGATCTGCCAGTAAAAATTTTTTATGAAGACCGCTCAAACATTAATCCAATAAATGATCATAGAAAACAAGCCTTTCTTAAAAAAATTCCATCAAATTTAGATAAACTTAGAATGGTGGATATTGGTGGATATGCATTAACTTTTTGCATGGGAACCCATGTTAAAAGTACAAAGGAAATTGGTAAATTAGCCTCATTAACACTACAAGAAGCAAAAAAGAATCGTAAAATTATTCATTTCAAACTTAATAATTGAATACATATTTTTAATTAGTCTTTTTTCTAAGAATGAATATGTTTAATTTGATGGCAATTAGCTCTAATGAAAATTTAAATCCATTGTCTTGGTTGCTTGAAAAAAATTATCCAAGTGTTAGATTTTGGGCACTCCTTGATCTAATGGATAAATCAAGTACTAATCCAGAGGTTTTAGAAACTCAAAATAATATAATGAAGTCCCCTGAAATCATGCACATACTAGAAGCTCAAAATAAAGAAGGTTATTGGATTAACAAAACTAATATTTATTTACCAAAATACACTGCAACAACCCATTGTTTACTTATTTTAGCTGAATTGGGAGCAAAAAAAACACCTGAAATAGAAAAAGGTATAGAATTTGTATATCGTAGTCAACGAAATTCTGGGCATTTCTTGGTAGATATCCCTAAAACTAAAAAAGGAAAATCAAGCTCTGTAAAAGATGGCTGCTGCATAGATGGCAATATTTTGACTTATTTAATTCATTTTGGGTATTTAAATGATGATAGAACAAAAAAATTATTAAATTTTATAATTGACTATCATTCAGATGACTCTGCTGGTTGGAAATGTAGAAGTTACCCAATTAATAAAAATGGGGTTTTTCCTATCAATTGTTATATGGGGGCAGTAAAAGTTCTTAAAGCACTATCTTTTATTCCAAAAGAGAAAAGAAGTAAATCTTTAAACTTTTTAGTTGATAGAGAGGTTGAAAATATTCTTGAAAATTATATTTATAAATATTTAAGGAACCCAGATGGATCTCGGAAAGATAAAGCTGGTTGGAAAAAGTTTGGTTTTCCATTATTTTATCAATCAGATGCTCTTGAAGTGCTTGATATTCTAGTTCGGTTAGGTAAAAGTGATGATAGGATGCAACCCGCTATTGATCTTGTACTTAAATCTCGTCAACCTAATCATAAGTGGTTACTAAACAATACATTCAATAGCAAAATGTTAGTAAATTTTGAGGAAAAAGGAAAGCCATCAAAATGGATTACCTTACGTGCTCTCCGTGTTTTAAAGCATTTTGGGATAGAATACTAATTAAATTTATACACTTCTAATGCACCATCTAGCCTCCATGGGTGAATCAAGTGAAGAAAAGCGCTCAGTAATGATGGATGTATTATCGATTTACATTCCAAGCTTTTTTAACACAATTGGAATGAGTATTGTCTCACCCATTTTACCTATTTATGCGAGAAGTTTCGGGGTATCTTTCGCAGTAGCTAGTCTAGCAATAACAGCTAACGCCTTTGGTAGATTCGTTGCTGATGTTCCAGTAGGTATAGCAGCTGATAGATGGGGACGTCGCCCTATGATGCTTATTGGATGTACATTAGTTATGTTAATGGCAATAGCTAATGCTAATGCAACAAATTTTACATTATTTTTAGTTTTTAGATTCTTTCAAGGTGTAGGCTCAAGTATGTGGATGACGAGTCGTCAAACACTACTCGCTGATATTTTACGACCTGAAGAACGTGGTCGAATAATGGGATACTTTCAAGCGTTTATGTTACTAGGTCAATCTGCAGGACCAAGTTTTGGTGGTTGGATAGCAGATTCTTATGGTCTTGTGGCACCTTTTTACTTCTACGCTGGTACAGGTTTCATAACTCTGGTAATCAGTTATTTTTTGATTCATGAACCTAAAGGTTTAATTAAAAAACATGGTGATGGATCTAGCCATACATTCAGTTTAAATGATGCAGTTCGACTTCTTAAAAATCAAACATATGCTATGGCGTGTCTAGCTACTTTAACAGTCACATTACAACGTTCAGGAATTAGAGGAAATCTAATTCCAATTTATGCAGTAGATGAACTTGGTATGTCTGCAACAGATGTTGGGACAATTTTAAGCTATGCTACTTTAGCTAACCTTATTTTAACAGTTCCTATGGGTTATGCGATTGATCTTTTAGGTAGAAAACCTGTAATAATTTGGAATATTATCCTTTTAGCAATAGCTAATATCAGTTTTGTATACTCTAAAGATTATTTATCAATGAGTTTAGCTGCAATTGTTCTGGGGATAGCTTCCTCAGGAGCGGGTCAAGCACCATCATCATTAGCAGTAGATGCTACTTATAATGAACGTAGAGGCTTAGCTATGGGTTTCTATAGGCTAATTAGCGACGTAGGTTCAATGATTGGTCCAATTTTCCTTAGTAGCATCGCTGATGCATCAAATCTTCAAATGCCATTCTATGTTATGACTGGAATATTATTAGTTAATGCTTTACTTCATACCTTATTTACTAAAGAGCTGATTGATGTTAAAAAAAATAGAGAAGAACAAATGAAACAAGGAATTAAAATCGGACCTTTTAAAATAGGTGGAAATTAATTTTTTTATTAATGGTTAAGTTTTTATTTGTGTTAGTTTGCACTCCCTCCAATAATCGAAGGCTTTGAAATGGGGGAGCGATCAAGAACTAGCGATATTCTAAGTATCTATGTTCCTAGTTTCTTCATTTTTGTTGGAATGGGAATTGTTTCTCCTGTTTTAACAATATATGCAAAATCCTTTGGTGTAAGTATTTTTTTAGCTAGCATGGCGATTACTATCTATAGCGTTGGAAGATTAGTTATGGATTTTCCAGCTGGTTTATTGGCAGATAAATTTGGTAGAAAACCATTAATGATAGTAGGAGCAGTTTTAATTACATTTACAGCTTTTCTTAACGCTTCAACAGATAATTTTTTGGTTTTTTTAATTTATAGATTCATTCAAGGATTAGGTTCTAGTATGTGGATGACGAGTAGGACCACATTATTAGCTGATATTCTTAAACCAGAAGAAAGAGGACGTGTGCTTGGATATTTTCAGAGTTTTCAAACAATTGGTCAAGCAGCTGGTCCTACAATAGGTGGATTTGTAGCTACTTGGTGGGGAATCAAAGCAAATTTTTATTTTTTTGCTCTTACAGGTTTGATTAGTTTAATAGTGACTCAATTTTTTATTAGAGAAACTGTAGGAAGTCAAGCTCATGAATCAGAATTAACTTTTCCTAAAGATTTAATGGCTAGATTGGTGAAAAATAAAGGTTTTATTTTTGCTTCAATTGCTAGTGCGACAGCTTTTTTCGCTATGTCGGGGATTCGCCAAACGATGTTACCAATTTATGCCGCTCAAGTAGCTAATCTTTCTCCAGCAGATATTGGAATGATTTTAAGTGCTGCAACAATAGCTAATCTATTCTTAACAATACCTATTGGCTATGGAATTGATTTGCTTGGAAGAAAACCAATCGTTGTCGCTAGCTTGATTTTATATGGATTATCTATGTTTCTTTTTCCACAAGTCAGTACATTTCTATTACTATGTATAGTTTCTTTAATAATGGGTATTGGAAGTAGTGGAACGCAACAAGCTCCATTAGCAATGGCTACAGATGCAACAATTGGCGAACCAAGAGGAATTAGCATGGGGATATTCCGATTTTTTGGTGACATAGGTAGTCTAATAGGACCTTTACTCTTAGGTGTTGTAGCTGATAATTTAGGGATAATAATTCCCTTTTATATTATGGGGAGCATAATGATTCTAAACTCTGTATTAATCTTCATTCTTGGTGAAGAGACTTTACCGAATAAAAAAAGGGTACCAAACAAAGTTATATCTTAAATAGATTCTTTAAAAAAACTCTAGAGACTAAATAAACTATATTCAATAACTTTTTAGGGTTTGACAACAGTAAAATCAGCGAGGAGAATAACGTGATAGAGTGGTTAATAGGCGGAATCGTTGTCATCATTGTCGCATACGCGTTTCTCTATTATACATATTATAATAAAATACGAACTTATGAGAATCAGATCGATGAGGCATGGGCTCAGATAGATGTCCAGTTAAAGAAAAGATTCGATTTAGTCCCTAACCTAGTTGAAACTGTTAAAGGTTATGCTAAGCATGAACGAGAGATTTTTGAAAAAGTAAGTCAAGCACGTGCAGGAATGGTAACTGGTACACCACAACAAAGAATGGAAGCAAATAATCAATTAACTTCAGCATTAAGAACCGTTTTTGCTGTTGCAGAAGCTTATCCTCAATTAAAAGCGAATGAGCAATTCAAATTACTCCAAGAACAACTTGAAGGCATTGAAAATAAAATTGCTTACAGTCGACAATACTTTAACAATACTGTACTAAACTTTAATAATTTAATAACAACCTTCCCCGGAATATGGTTTGCTGGCGGTCGTGGTAAAAGAGAGTTCTTAGCGATACCTGAAAGTGAGAGACAGGCACCTAAGGTTCAGTTCTAAGTTGACATTTAGAGATTTCCGTGAAGAAATAGCAAGAAACAAGAGAGATAGTCTTCTCTTAACAATAGTCGTTTCTCTTATTCTTTTTGGATTAATTTTCTCAATGGCATACTTATTTGCTCCAGATGCTCTTTTTATTACAATTCCTTTTAGTTTAATAATTACAGTAATTTATACATGGAGTAGTTACCAATATGGTGACCAAATTGTGTTGTCATCTGTCGGTGCTAGACCTGCAGATGCTCCCGAGTATACATATCTCCGTGATTCAGTTGAAGGATTAAGTATAGCCGCTGGTATTCCACCACCTAAAACCTATGTAATTGATAGTGCAGATTTGAATGCTTTTGCTACTGGAAATGAGCCAGATAATGCGAGTATAGCTGTTACAACTGGTTTAATGAAGAATCTAAATAGACAAGAATTAGAGGGAGTAATTGCTCATGAAATGAGCCATATTAAAAACCGTGATATACAATTTATGACTTTAGTGGCTGTTTTAGTAGGGCTTGCATCAATACTTAGCCACATAATTCTAAGAAACTTAAGATGGTCTGGGAGTAGAAGAGGTCGAAGAGGTAAAGATAGAGGGTCAGGTATTGAGATATTTGTATTATTAATTGGTGTGATATTGGCAATTATTGCTCCAATAGTAACAAGACTTGTACAATTAGCTGTAAGTCGTAGAAGAGAATATTTAGCTGATGCTTCGGGAGCAGAATTAACTAGATACCCTGAAGGTCTAGCATCTGCTTTAGAGAAAATAATGAAATTAAATACTGGCAAAATGGATATAGATGAAGCGGTATCTCATTTATTTTTTGCAGATCCAACTCATATTCCTCTTGATAACTTGTATGCTACTCATCCCCCAATACAGGACAGAATTAAAAGATTAAGAGAAATGTGAATTTCTTAAAGTTTTTTTTCGACGTGAGAAAGTATTTCATCGACTTTTAAAATTTCTAATGTACTAGTACGACCTGGTGCATCAAGTCCTGAACTTGATACAACCATTATTGTATCATTCCTACTTATGTATCCTGAAATCCAACTTTTCTCAACCGCTTTCAAAATAATTGTATCCCTATCTTCAGACCACTGAACATCTAATGGTCTAACCCCCCAATATAGGTGCATTTTCCGTACTATTTTTTCTTCTTTAGTTACTGCTAAAATAGGTACTTTAGGTCTATGTTTAGAAACCATTAAACTGCTGAAACCACTTCGTGTAACTACAAATATTGCTGAGGGTTTCACAACCTTCACCGCTTGAGCAGCAAGGCTTCCGATAGTGTCAGCAATTGGGCGACCTTCAATTAGATCATAGTTTTGTTTATTTAACAATGCTTTAGATTCCGTCACATAACTTATACTTGACATAGCTTCAACTGTTTCAACAGGGTAAGTGCCCATTGCTGTTTCTTCGCTTAACATTACTGCATCAGCTCCATCAATTATTGCATTTGCTACATCTGTAGCTTCTGCACGTGTAGGTCGAGGGTTTTGAACCATACTTTCAAGCATTTGAGTTGCAACTATGACTGGTTTACCTACATCATTACATTTTGATATAATCATTTTTTGAAGTAAAGGTACTTCCCATGGTGGAACCTCAATACCTAAATCACCACGAGCAACCATTATGCCATCACTGGCTTCAATTATTTCGTCAATATTGTTGATGGCTTCGCCATGTTCTATTTTACTAATAATTGGTTGCTCACCATCGACATAATTAATTGCTTCTTTAATTTTTTCAACATCATTTCTATTTCTAATAAATGATGCGGCAAACCAATCCACTTCTTCTCTTACA
>JAFGHP010000009.1 GCA_016930055.1 Candidatus Bathyarchaeota archaeon
ATAATTATGATAATATTTGTATTTATTATTATATAACCTGATAATTGAAGGAGTAGTAATGTTATTGAAGGTAAAAGAGAAACAATGCCTGTATATTGTAACGCTTCTCTATATTGAATATTTCTTATAGTAATTATTAGAGTGACTGATACACTGAATAGTATTGAGCTAGGAATTAATAAAAATATTAAAGGTATCCAGTGCTGAGCAGGACATATTCCAATGAATGTTGTAGTAAATATAAAATATAATATTATCATTAATCCACTACTAACTAATGATAATAAAAACGGAGTAATTAATTTACCAAATATCAATTCAGAATCAGTAATAGCTAAAGAAAGCAAACGTTCAATAGTATTTCTTTCTTTTTCACCTACGGTTATATCTACTGATGCTGTAGTTGCTAATTGACAAGATAAAAATAAAAATAAAAACGGATTAATATATTGTAGAACAAAATATGTTGTTAATAAAGCTAAATTATCTTGATATATTTGTGGTATTAGTTCAAGTGGTATTTTTTGAGCACCTGAAATCGTTGTAGATGTAAATGGGAGGATTCCATTTAATCCTAAAAAAATTAAAAAAGGAGTAAATAATCCAAAAATTCCACTTAATAATAATACATTACGCATGTAAGTTTCGTTATGAAATATTTCAATAATATCTTTCCAAATCAATGCATAAACTCTTTCTTTATTCATTTAGATTACCTTTTACGTAACTTACATAAACATCTTCAAGGCTTACCTTGGGAACTATTCCCGAAATAAGCACACCTTTACCAATTAGATTACTTATTAATACATTCATGTCTCCTGGTTTTCTCACTTCAATAATTATGCTTTTTTCCTTCTTTTCAATTACATTTATGCCCTCAATATTTATATTTAAATTACCATTAAAAGGTTCTAGGAATGTAACTTCCATTATGTTATTATTTAATTTTTGTTTCAAATTTAGTGGAGAATCTAGTGCTATTATTTTTCCATGTTCTAATATTGCTAATGTATCACACATTTTTTCGATTTCGAATAAATTATGAGAATTAATTATTACAGTTGTAGAGTTTTTTTTAAGGTCTAGAATAATATCTCTTATTAATGAAGAAGTAGCTGGGTCTAATCCAGCAGTAGGTTCATCCATCAATAAAATTTTAGGTTCATGAATCAATGTACAGACAATACTTAGTCTTTGTTTCTGGCCTTTCGATAATTTTGCTACTATATCATTTTTTAAATTTGAAATACCCACTAGAGAGAGAAGTTTTTTTTGTGTTTCTTTTTTATTCTTTATTCTGAAGACTCTTGAAAAAAATTCCAAGTTTTCTTGTATAGTTAACCTATCGTATAAATAGGGGAATTCAGGTAAATATCCAATGACTTCTCTTATCCTGTTACTATTCTCTATAGTGTCTATTCCATTGACTATTACATTTCCACGATTTGGGGTTAATATACCCGCGATCAATCTGAAAAGTGTAGTTTTACCTGCTCCATTAGGTCCAACAATTCCCAAAATTTCTTTTTTTGGAACTTTTAAATTTATATCTTGTAAAATTGGATTTAAATTATATTCTTTGTAAACATGTGAGAAAATTACAGGTTCATGATGTTGGTCCATTTGCACTACCCATTTTAGCAGCTAATTCATTATATATATCTGTAATAAAAACTTCTTCTTTGGATATTATGCTTTTTTGAAGTTTTAAATATGCGTTAGAAAAAAGCTGAACCATCGCATTTTTCAAATCATATTGAATGACTTTTTTATCTATGTCAGGGAATGATTCTATTAAATAATCTTCAATATCTTTCAATGTTTTTTTTCCATCACATAACTTGAAAATTAAAGCTAACGATGGATTCATAATATTCAGAACACCATTAATAGGGTTTAACGCAATTACTGTGTCTTCGTTGTCTTCTCTCCATGAGATTAAATTAAATTTTAATGGTACAACTTCATTATTAATTACTTTATTTAATTCAGACAAAAACCGTTTTTGCATTTTTTCTGATTTTTCAAGCATTTCTTTTTTAGTATACAACTTCATCACTTAGATCAGTATAATAATACTTGCCTCCAGCACTTACTCGATTTATTTTCATGAAATCGTGTTCTGTTTTGATTTCTCGAGACGCTTTCAACATAGTAGGGTTTTGCCATATTTTATTAAGCCCTTTTTTCCAATATTTTTCTATTGGTTGTTTTTTTATATTTCCAAAAGCATATTTCAGATATGGTGAAGGCAATATCCACCCATCCGGGGTTATTGAAAATGTAAAGTTGGGGAAGAATGGAAGTAATTTTATGTGTTCGACAGGATCACCAAATTCGATTAATATCTTACGTTTTGGATTTCTTTTTTCTTTTAGTATGAATTGTTTGATTATATCATAATCTTCATTTTTAGGAAGACACATATTTCCTCTTCCAGTCAGTACTAGGTATTGGGTTCTAACCCACTTTGCTCCTAGTTGTTCAGCCATGTTTACAACGTTGGGAAAATCCTGTATGTTGTATTTTGTGCTAGCAAAAGCAATTGATACTGGAATTTCATTTTTCACAAGTGATTTAACTGCGTTAATTGCATAATCAAACGATTTTTCTCCTCTTAATTGATCATGAACAGCGTTTGTAGAGCCATCAACTGAAATTTGGACTGATAGTATTCCATTTTCTTTGAGTTTTTCTGCATATTGATCTGTAATATTTGTACCGTTAGATACAGTATTCACATACATGCCTTTTGAGATTGCATAATTTAATAGATCTAAAAAATCGTCACGAATCGTAGGCTCACCACCGCAAAAACATAATCCGAAAGTTTTCAATCTAGCTAGATCATTAATTAAAATCTTTATTTCTTGAGTAGTTAATTCAGGTATCTCTTCAGGAGCAGCTACATAACAATAACTGCATTTTAAATTACATCTATATGTTAAATCAATTGGTACAAAAATTGGACCGCGTAATGAAGATGGAATTGCTTTATACTCTCTATATTTATCGATTAATTCCTTATAGTAATTGATACTTTCTTCATCTTCACTAAATCGCTTAAAAATAAAGTCAGATATATAATTTTCCATACCAAAAAGCGGGAGTCTCACGGGAAAAGACAAAAAAAACACCGAACTCTATTTTATACTATTACTAAACCTACTACAATTGCCACCGCGAGATACCATACTACTGCTAACTCATATGTTATAGCAGCGGAGACTATCAATGCAAAGTAAACTGCATCTGGACTTGCACTAGTACTTGCCAAAACTGGAGTTATCCATTCCATGTTTATATCCTTACAATTATTCATATATAAAAATTACGGTAAAAGTAGTACTTTTACTATAAAAAAAAATTATTATTTATAACTAAATTTCGTCTTAATCATTCAATAATTATTCAAATAAATGTAAATTTTATAAATATTTCTTGAATGATGTCTAATCAATGGGGAGGTTCGAATCCCATCGAGCCCGTATCCAATAGAACCGACTTTTAAAAGGTTCTAATCTTTAAGTATCTCTAGTTTAAAGCTCACTGGACGGATTCCATCTGAACATGAGGTGTACATGTAAGGTGGTTCTACCCATGACTCAAAGTTGCCTCCGAAACGTAATACTGCGAGGTCCTTGTATAGGTCTCTCCATGCCCAGCTGCAGAATCCTTCAGGCATTTTTCCGTCTCGTTCTACTATCCATTCCATGTTCTCATTGATGGGGCATATTGGATAAGGGTGATTTTTTCCGGGTTGATTAGGGACTTTCCCATCAAATATTATGGCGGGATCTACCTTCTTCTGTACTTTTATCTTCACTCTAAAACTTGGCATGTCATCATATATTTCAGAGCTGTTTAAATAACTTGTTTAGAAACACATGCACGAATGCCTCATTTAAGGTTCAAAGGATTCACCTGAGATAATTTATGAAGAAGAAAAATACGACTAGGATATCACGGAGTGTCTCTATCACTATGAGTTATTGAAATGCGCATGCTTTAGATAATTTTTTTAAATATGGTGAATGGTGAACCCTATTTGAAAGCTAGTACACCATATTCTAATCGATGGTTTTATCCAAACTTTCTATTATAATATTATAGTTGCTGTAAGTGCACACAGATATTGATATTACTTGAGGAAACGACAATGAAAAAAATAATGACTGTGCTAGGTCCGATTAAGCCTGAAGAACTCGGTTTCACCACAATGCACGAACA
>JAFGHP010000056.1 GCA_016930055.1 Candidatus Bathyarchaeota archaeon
ATTCATCTAATAATTTGCTGGTCTCAGAAATCGTTTCTATGCTCCAACCAGAGGAGTCATGCAGAGTTGTTAAGAGAGTAGTTACGGGCATAAGTAATTTAGTATGGGAGGATTCATTTATTTTAGTAGCGTCGAAGAGTTATTTTCTTAAACTAAGAATACATATGAATTCAACATGGTTTCAGTATCAATAATAATTGGCAGCAACTCTGACAAAGAATTAGGCGAAAACGCTGCAAGCATACTAAAAGAGTTTGGAGTAGAATACGAAGTAAAAGTTCTCTCAGCACATAGAAATCTTAAAGCATTAACAAAATATGTTGAAGAAAGTGACGCAAAAGTTTTCATCGCTATTGCTGGTTTAGCAGCAGCTTTACCTGGCGTAGTGGCTGCGCACACTCTAAAGCCTGTTATCGGAGTCCCAAAGGAAGTTAAACTAAATGGTCTTGATTCGCTTCTTAGTATCGTTCAAATGCCTACCGGAGTACCAGTAGCAACCGTAGGTATTGATTCAGCTAAGAATGCTGCAATACTTTCAGTAGAAATCTTAGCAGTATATGATGAAAAATTAGGAAAAAAGCTGGTTGAATATAGAGAAGAGAGAGCTAATGGATAAAAATTTTAAAAGTTTTTTTCGGTGTATTTTATTATTGATTCGAAGAATTGGTATCCGTCACCATATTTTTTTAGTCCAGTACTTGTCCAAGTAGGCATAAGGTGACCATAATAGGCCCTCTCCGGATGAGGCATTAACCCCAGAACGTTTCCTTCAGGATTACATATTCCAGCGATATCATCTAAAGCCCCATTCGGGTTAATAGGCCAGTCTTCATTGGCTGGAGATCCATCCTCTTTACAATACTTGAATACCACTTGGTCGTTTTCATATAATTTCTCCAGCAACTTTACAAGGTTAGTTGGAGGCAGAATGAAACGTCCTTCACCATGGGCAACAGGGTTTTGAATTATTGTTCCTTCCCTTATTTCACTTAACATTCTACAGTTTCCTTTGTTCACCTTCTTCATTCGGATCCATCTACACTGATAACCATGAGTATTGTTTCCGAGTGCTGCTTCAGGTTCAATACTTTTCCCATTAAAAGCGGGGAGGAACCCTGTTTCCACTAGTACTTGGAAGCCATTGCATACACCTATCACTGGTTTACCCTTCTCAACGAAGGCTTTCAGTTCTTTTCCTATGCGGTACTCCATTTCCTTTGCCCAGATTGCACCGCTTCGAACGTAATCTCCGTAACTGAATCCTCCAGGGAAGAAAATTATATTATAGTCGTCAAGATTTTTTGTCTTGAAAAGTTTTTGACTGTGAATGAGTTCAGCAGTTACTTCTAAATCTCGGAAAGCGCGAAGAGCTTCTAGGTCACAGTTTGTTCCTGGAGCCCTCATTAATAGAACTCTGATGTCTTGACGTTTCATCGAGGACCCTCCAACGGAGTTTTCCATGCTTTAATTAATTCATTTAGGGGCTCTCTAAGAATTTTTTTGTTCAAGTAAAGTATTTCGAGTTGAGGTTCACTTGTTACGGTACCTATTTTTGAATATTTGGTTCCTTGCATAATTTTCTCAAATTGTTGAGCATTATTATCTGATACCTCAACTAACAATCGACTGTTTGATTCTGAGAATAACAAGTAGTCTAACCTCATTTCTTCTGAGACAGGTACTTTTTCTAAATTAATTTTTATACCTAATCCACCAGTAAATGAGGTCTCAGCTAATGCAACTCCTAGACCACCATCAGAAAGATCATGACACGATAACACGAGTTTCGAGTCTATCGCAGTTGTTAATTTTTTGTATGAATTTATTGCATTTTGAGCATCTACTTTTGGTACTAAGTTACCTAAATAACCATATAGATTATAATATTCTGAGCCACCTAATTCTGTCTTTGTTTCACCGATTATGTACAGTGAACTGCCTGGTTTTTTTAAGTCCATAGTAACCGCAGTTGTTATGTCAGGAATTATACCTAAAGCTGTAATAAGTAATGTTGGCGCGACTGGTCCCAAAGGAGACTCATTATATAAACTATCTTTACCTGAGATGAATGGAGCTTCATATGTTTTTCCGATTTCATAACATGCTTTGCAAGCTTCTACTAGAGATCCCATTCTGTCAGGGTATTCGGGGTTTCCCCAAGTAAAATTGTCGAGTAATGCGATCCTTCTTCCACCCACTGCAATATTATTCCTATAAGCCTCGTCTATGCTTGAAGCAGCCATCCAGTAAGGATCAATTTTACCGAAACGTGGATTAAGGCCTGAAGATACGACGACGCCAATAAGTGAGTCTTCTAAAGGTTTTAGAACTGCAGCATTGTTTGGTCCTGCATTCCATCCTTGTAAAGGTTTTACTACGGTTTGTCCTTTGACTTCATGATCGTATCTGCGTACAACTTTCTCTTTACTAGCAATGTTATAACTTGCCAACATTTTCTTTAAAATTAAACCAAGGTCAGTGGGTACATCGAGCTCTGGTTCAACAAATTTTGGGGGAATCCAAGCACTGATTCGTGTAGTTTTAGGTGGTTCAAAAAGGGATTTTAAATCAATCTCAGCGATTTTTACTTCATGATAAAACAACTTTGCTAATCCTGAGTCATCATATCTACCAATCGCTGTTGCATCGGTTTGTTCATCTTTGAAAATCTGTATTACTTTTTCCAAATTTTTTGGAGGAACAGCGAGAAGCATCCTTTCTTGGCTTTCAGAGATCCAGATCTCCCAAGGAGCCATTTTCGCAGCTTTTAAAGGAATTTTATCTAAGTCAATTTGTACGCCTAAATTATATTTATCAGCAGTTTCACAGACACCACAACTAATTCCTCCCCCACCAATATCAGTTATTCCAGAACCTAGACGCTCTTCACTAATCTGTTTAATAGCCCGTTTAAGTTTCTCTTCTTCTATCGGGTTACCTACCTGTACTGCTGGACGCGAAGTTGTCTCTGATTCTTTGGTTAACTCTGCTGACGCGAAAGTTACGCCATGGATCCCATCTAAGCCAGTTTTACCCCCTGCAAGAACCACGTAGTCCCCTTTTTTGACTTCTTTAACGTATTCTTCTTTCCTTAATACACCTATACAACCAGCATATACTACTACATTTCCAGTGTAATCTTCATCGAAAACTGTTGCTCCGTTAACTGTTGGTATTCCAATACTGTTACCATAACTTCCAATCCCATCAATTACCCCGTTAAACAAATATGAGGGGTGTTTCACTCCTTCCGGAAGCTTATTGTATGGATAATTTAGTGGTCCAAAACATAAGACATCGGTACAAGCAATTGGATTAGCCCAGACACCTAAAATGTCTCTAATTACTCCACCTAAACCTGTTGCAGCGCCACCAAAGGGTTCAATTGCTGAGGGATGGTTATGGGTTTCAACTTTTATTGCAACCGCTATTTCATAACTTAGATCCACTATTCCTGCATTATCTTCAAAAACACTGTAACACCAAGGAGCATTGATCTCATCGGTTTCTTTCTTTATGTAACTTTTTAATAATCCGTTTATTGTGCCTTCAGGAGTATTTACAAAGCCTTTGAAAGTTTTATGACTACAGTGTTCACTATAGGTTTGGTCATATGTCTGTAACTCTATATCCGTAGCTTTTTTTTCTTTTATCAAATAATGATCTCTAATAAATCGCAGTTCTTGTAAGCTAAGTCCCAGACCTAAGGTTTTAGCAATTTCATTTAATTCATCATCAGTTGCATTCAATAAATCTATTATATAATGATCAAAAGAGTGGTCGCTTTTCGTTATTCGGTTCATTAAAGCTCACTCAACTCGATACGATAATCGTCTTTAGTTGGGTTTGTTAAGAGCCGTCTACACATTTCGTTAATCAAGTATTCAGCATTGCTTTCATCAGAAGCCTCAAAAATTACTTCGTAAGCTTTGCTTGAACGCACACTAACAACATTGTAACCTAAGCCAGTTAATGCATTAGCGGTGGTTTCACCTTCAGGATCTGAGTATCCAGATTTAAGAGTCACATAAACAAAAGCTTTGAATCTCATAAATATCACAAACCATGTTGAAGTTTTAAGCTCTTGGATATCTAAACATATAAATTTTAAAAATATTTCCATACAAACTTAACATATTTATATAATAATTAGTTGGTACTCTAGATTTTTGTGTTATAAAAATTAAAAATAATGGGGGTGTGGTAATGCCTAGCCTCAGGGCAGTTAAACCGCCCTTACTGGCTTATCATCAGGATAGCGATGATAAGACCGTATATAGCTAGACCTTCACCTAGCGCTACAAACAGCAGAGACCAGATTGAAAGCTCTGGCTTCTGTGTAAGCATCTCCGCACCTGCTTTAGCAGCAACCATGATGGCTAAGGATGCAGCGAAACCTGTACCCATCAAAGTTAATGCACCAGTCAATAGTGGCCAAGCCGACTCAGGTATCATCCCTTCTCCTCCTCCCAGTATTATAAATAATGAGAAGAATATGCTCAGTAAAAGCATAAAAACTCCGAAAGCGTTTAACGAAGTGCCCCAGATTGTGCTTTTCCCTTCTACTTCAGCTGAAGCATTTATCGTTGACCCATGGACCATAGCCCATAAAGAAGCAAGTATAAGTACACAGACTAATAGAACATTGGGAAGCACAGTCGATTCCAACACTTGGTTAACCAGCAGCTCATTGAACATATCTTAAGGTTCTCACCTTTTCCTCTTTAAATAAGGGGTATAACATATATTCTTTTCCACTGCATTTATAAAAAAAATTCAAGTAAACCAATTTTTATATTGATTATAGCATTATTTACAACAAAATTTAGTTAAAAATTTCTCGTAAATCAACTTTTATTATTTTTTAATGAATCTATTCTTTTAGAGATATAATATATCGTTCCAAGGTAAACCATCATTAAAAAAATTATTAATCCAATAATTAATTCCATGTTATTGGGTTTTATCTGGAAAATAAGAATAGCTGCTATAATCATTCCAACTAATGGGAAAAGCATTACAATCAAAAAAAATGGTTTAAGCTTAATCATTATTTCAGTTAAAGTTGGTTTATTTTGAGAAGGCTCTGAATAATTGCTCAATCTAATTCATCCATCAATGTAAGAATAGATTAAGGGAGTAGAGAGTTAAGCTTTGTTTATTAAACGTGCACTTATTGGCGTAATGAATATTAATACACTCTTATCGCTGGCTTGCCCTTGAGGGAACCAATATTTGTCTCTCTGTGAGGGACGCCAATATAGATACCACCAAACCCACTTCTCATTAATGTAATCTTTGTCTTCCTCAATTCTAGCATTTCCCTCAATCTCAAAAAATTCGCCTTTCTTGCTTCCAGGGAAGGTTAAAGTTACTCTTGTATCATTCTTAAGATGTTTAATCTTTTCAGTATCGTTTTCGGTTGGAAACCAAAGTGTACCATAAGGATCTTCGTTTAAATTTATCATTGGACGACTTTTTTCTTTATCATTATAATAGGTTGTTAAGAAAACCACTTTAGCTGATTTGAAAGCTTCTTCTAAACCATCAATTTTATTCATATTTATCTTCATAAATATTCTTGAATGATAAATAAAAAAACTTTAGGAAAAAATCATTGAGTAATTGTTTCAATTGTAGGGGTTTCATTAAAAATTCTGGTGGGTATATCACCTAATGAATTTTCTAGGCCTCTTAATCTGTTTCTCAGAGTCACTTCTGTAGTTCCAGCAGCGTTGGCTACATCTTTCTGTATTCTTTTATCATTGTTTTCAATACACGCCATGTAAAGTGCAGCGGCTGCAAGACCTCTTGGATCTTTGCCAGTTAATTCCTGCTTTTCTCTTGCTTTCCGCAATATTCTAATCGCATATTCTTCAGTTAAACGCTTTAATTTTAATTTAGCTGCTATACTTGGGATAAACTTTGTAGGATTATCTATTGGCATACGTAAATTCAATTCTTTAATTAATAACCTGTATGTTCGTGCAACTTCTGAATGATCTCTTGTACTTACTTGTGAAATTTTCTTTAATGGTCTAGGCACCTCAGCTGCTCTACAAGCAGCATATATGGATGCAGCTATGAAAGCATCAATGGAGCGTCCTCTAATCAAATCTTTCTTTAGAGACTTTCTATAAATAGCTGCTGCTTGCTCTTTTACACTTTGAGGAATATGTAAAATGACACACATTCTATCAAGCTCAGCCATAGCTATGCTTAAATTTCTTCTCCAAGACTCGTCAAATTTTGATCTATTATCATATTTCCTTAAACGATCCATCTTAACAAGAGTCTCAGTGTTTAAACGTCTACCAGCTGCGTCTCTATCGCCTTTAATTATTGTTGATAATCCTTTATCATAGAAAGATAAAGAAGACACTGAACCAGCTCTACTACGATTATTTTTCTCAGTTAATGTAAAAGCACGCCATTCCGGTCCACGGTCAATAATCTCGTCTTCTATAACTAATCCACAATTACTGCAGACTCTTTCACCGTTATCGAGATCACTAATGATGCTTGTATTCCCGCATTTAGGGCAACTGGATTTGTTTTCCATCTCGTTTGTTTTCACTCTATCATCTCTTTTAGTTATAAACCAAAAAGGGTATTCATAATTTACCCATACGTAAATTATATATACTCCTGTTACTTATAAGCATTTCGGGGAACATATGCCAAAACCTTACGGAGCAACCGGAGCTACTAAAATGAAAATTTTAGCAATAATCTGTTATAACGGAACTTGTGGACAAGAATCATACGGCTATAACATTTGGCAAGTTCTAAAAAATAGATTCCACACTTATGTAAATAACGAAGATATCAGAAATGTTTACCACCATTTGAATGGTTTATGTGAATTAAATTTGTTAGAACGAGACAGTAACTTGGAAAATGAAACCAGATGCATGTATAAACTTACAGAATCAGGATATGCATATATGGACAAATATAAAATATATTTAAAGTTATTAGAAAAAGACAGTTAATTTTTAATATAAATTCCTTCAACAAAATAGTGTATTTCCAAGTTTTGACCATTTTCGAGAAAATTTGATTCTATAGACTCAGGTATCATAACTCTTATGATTGAATTATCTTCTTGTTTTAAAACAATAGTCTTAGTGTCATTGTTTTTTTCTATAGAATCTAATTCACCCTGGATTACAACCTTTCTTTTTTCATCTAGAATTAATGATATTTTTTCACGCTGAATAATGAAGTCATTTAACAGTTTTTTACCGTTTTCAGATAGTTGTGCGCCACCTCCTCCTAAACTACCTCCCTTATGAACTATTATCAGAGATTGCCCTAACTTAGTTTGAGCTTCCTTAATCATTCCCCAAGCAAATCTGTAAGACATACCAAGCGAAGCAGCAGCTTCCTTTAATGTTCCAGTTTCCTCAATTTTTTTTAAAATACTATAAACTCCTGGACCAAAAACGTAGCCATAATCGTTTTCAAACCATAACTTAAAAACGGGACGGGGATTTCTATCGTTTGACATTAAATTAAGTTACTTTAAACAAGTAAATATATTTGTTTAAAAAATTTGAGTTTATTTGGAACCAGAAGCTGGAACGGTTTCTTTTTGATTATTATTTGTAGTAGGAAGGGAGGTTCCAGCTTCTTTAAACTGCATTTCAAATAAGGTCTTGTATAATCCTCCTTTCTCTAAAAGTTCTTCATGGGTACCTGTTTCAGCTAGTCTACCACCTTCGATTACACAGATCATGTTTGCGTTTCTTACTGTTGATAACCTGTGAGCAATTACTAATGCAGTTCTTCCCTTTAGTAACTGGTTCATTGCTTGCTGTATTATGAGTTCAGTGTATGCATCGATGCTACTCGTAGCTTCATCCATTATTAAGATTCTTGGGTTTGATAATAAGGCCCTGGCTAAGCAAACCAGTTGACGTTGTCCTATACTTAATCTTCCACCTCTTTCTCTAACATCAGTTTCATAACCTTCAGGTAGTCGCATAATAAAATCGTGAGCGCCTATTGCTTTAGAAACTTCGATTACCTCTTCATCACTAGCCTCTGGACGACTATAACGTATATTATTCATTATTGTTCCACTGAAAAGGAATGGATCTTGCAAAACGATTCCCATTTGTTTACGTAAAGATTCGATTTTAACATCCTTTAAGTCGTGTCCATCAACAGTGATTTTTCCTTCTAAAGGATCATAGAACCTGTACAATAGGTTAGCCATAGTAGTTTTTCCTACGCCTGTTGGACCAACAAACGCTACTGTAGTATTTGGTTCAATGACTAGATTAATGTCTTTTAAGACAGAAATGTCTTTGTTGTAGCCAAAAGTCATATGATCATATACAATTCTACCTTGTATTGGTGGAAGTTCATAGGCATTAGGTGGATCAGTTATTTCAATTGGAGTATCGAGTATTCCTAACACCCTTTCAGCTGCAGCAAATGCTGATTGTACATTATTCCAGAACATACTAAGTTGTTGAATGGGTTGGAAGAAACGAGTGATATAGTTCATGAAAGTGAATAACACACCTACAGTGATTGTTCCTTCAATGACTGATTTTCCACCAAAATATAGTATGAGAGTTTGACCAGCAGCCGTGAATATTTGTATAACAGGCCAGAAGGCACCCATAACTCGTGTAGCTTCTACATTAGCATCCATATTCCTGATATTTACTTCTTGGAATTCTCTTCTAGTCTCGTTTTCTTTACTGAAAGTTTGTATCTCTTTGATTCCACTGACACTTTCCTCCATCTGAGCACTTACACTTGCAATTGTTTTACGAGTTTCTCTATATATCCGACGTACTCGACCACCCCATACATACATCCAAATAAACATAAAAGGTACTATGCTGAAGGCAATTAAACTGAGATCAACACTCATGCTAAACATCACTAGAGTTATTCCAACTAATGTAATTAGATCAGACATTAGTTCGATAATTCCACTACTGATTAGTTCAGTAATTTTGTCAACATCATTTGTTGGACGACTAATAATTCCACCAATCTCTTTATCAGCGTAATACCTTAAACTAAGTTTTTGCATGTGCTTAAACATAGTACTTCTAAGATCATATTCCATTTTTCCTCCAAGCCAATTAGTCATGTATCTATTAATGTAAGTAGTAACAAAAGTTAAGACATTTACAGCTGCAAAGCCAATTATTACTAAAGAAAAGAGTTGACTATTTATTTCGTTTAATGGATTTGCTGCGTCAAGTGCCATACCTATAAGCAATGGAGGAGCAAGAGCTATCGCACTCTGTATTACTGATGTAAAAATCATTAATAATGTGTTCCATTTATATTTTAGTGGAAATTGGAGTAGACGTAAAGCGATTACACGATCAGGTACTTTTCTTACTGCATCCTCATCTTCGTCTTCTCCATGCATATGGAAGCCTCTTCCACCCATGTGCATACCCATTTAGTCTTCTCCCCTCCTTTCTCCGCCTGAGACTTGCGTCTCGTAAAGTTTATAATATATACCTTTTTGTTCAATCAATTTTTCATGTGTTCCTTCTTCTGCAATTTCTCCATTATCTAACACTATAATGTAATCAGCTTTCTTTATGCTGCTGAGTCTTTGAGTAATAATAAAAGTGGTTCTATTTGTTAATAATTCGTCTAATGCTTGTTGAATCTCGTGTTCAGTTTGAGTGTCAACGCTGCTAGTCGAGTCATCTAAAATTAGTATTTTCGGATTCTTTAATAGTGCTCGAGCGATAGCAATCCTTTGTTTCTGTCCGCCTGAAACGGTTACACCACGTTCTCCTATTGGTGTATCATAACCTTTAGAGGTCGAAATTATATAATCATGTATTTTCGCTCTTTTCGCCGCAGTTTCGATGTCATTCATTTTTGGATTATCAACACCATAAGCGATGTTTTCTTTAAAATTTGTACTAAAAATAAATGGGTCCTGTCGGACGATCCCTACATGTTCACGAAGACTCTTGATCTTATAGTCACGTACATCCTTACCATCTATCTTTATTGATCCCTTATTTACATCATAAAAACGTGGAATCAAATTTATAATACTTGATTTTCCAGATCCTGTTGCACCAAGTATCGCTATAGTTGTTCCTGGTTTAATGTCTAATTTTATATCTCTTAAAACCATATTTTTCCCATCATAACCAAAACTGACGTCTTGGAATTGAACATGTCCTTGTGGATTTACTAAATTTACTGCATCTGGTTTATCTTTAACAGCTACCTCAGAATCGACTATTTCGAAAACTCTATCGGATGCTGCAGTTACTCTTAGGAGAGTATCACTTATTTGACCTAATTGTCTAATTGGCATTGATAATCTGTTTGAATAATAGTAAAAAGCAGTTAAACCACCAATAGTTAGAGCTCCACTCATAACAAGGTTTCCACCAATCCATAATATAATAGCTATACCAGTGCCTGTAATTAAAGTAGCTAAGGGTAAATAGAAGGCACGCCATTTTCCAAGAGTTATACCTGAATTGAAATATTTATTTAATTCATTATTTAATTTGGTTTCTTCTTGTACTTCTTGTGCAAATCCTCTGACAACTCTCAGTCCCATTAAATTTTCTTGAAAGACGCTTGTAATGTCACCAAATTGGTCACGAATGATTTGCCACATTGGTCTACTTCGTTTATTAAATTCCCTCATTATAACATAGATGAAAGGCAAGGTAAAGACAGTAACCATTGTAAGAGTTGTGCTTAATTGAATCAATCTCCATAATATTAAGATTAGAAGTAATCCCGTACTAAATAAGGTTCTAAGACCCATACCAAAGAATCTTTCAATCATGCTTACATCACTCGTTGCTCTAGCCATTAATTGCCCTGTGCGTTGTTGATCATAAAAACTGAAACTCTGCTCCAAAAGACTGTTATACATGTCTTTTCTTATTTCAAATGAAGATTTTTGTGTGATCCACGCAGTGGCGTAACGTCCAGCATAATTAAGTAGTCCAGTTGATGCAGCTATAAAAACTATACTAAAGCAGAATACTCCGAGACGGGTATAACTTGGATCCCAATTGAAAGCTGAAACTAGCCAATTGGATACAGGTATTAAGATAAAACTTGCAGCACTATGGCTCTCTCCTGTACCTCCCCCCTCTGCAATATTACCAATCATATCTATTGTATCGCCAAGAATATCAGGGGTTAAAACATCAAGAATTACAGTAATCATCATCAAAAAGATAACTACTTTAAATTGCCAATGAGGTAATACATAACCTAAAACACGGCGTATGTTAGCCAATGTATCTTTTTTACCTTTTTGATTTTTTCCATTATTTTTACTTTTTTCTTCCATTAATTATTCACCTACATTCCATTAAAATCTCTTCAAGTTCCTTTAAAGCCATGTGGTATTCTTTATCACGGTTAAGTTTCATATTTATAATAAGTTGACCTAAAACAGGCTGAGTATGTCTATCAAACTTAGCTGAATCCACTTGCTCTTCAAGAGATTCTTCGTAAGCTTTACTTTGCTTTTCATAACAAATTTCCATCAATTCCATAACTCTATCCTTTTTTTCTGGTGGTATTTTTATGCCATAAATTTCTAGATCCTCAAACATTTTTTGAAGTATGCCCTCACGCCAAGAAGTATAACCTTCGTCATCAGTTAACAGTTCTGTTAATGAATAGGAGATGATATACCGAAAAGCAGTTGATTTATAATAAGCTTGAACCATATTACGAACTTTTTCTTCTCTTACGAGTTCAACTAACCCAGCATCTTTGAGAAGGTTAAGATGATGTATTATGCTTGAATGATTCTTTTCTAAAGCCTTAGCTAAATTAGTAGTAGACATTTCTCTATGCCTAAGCATATGGAGTATGCCTCTACGTGTTTCATCAGCGAATAGTTTAGCTACTTCAGGGTCTTTAATAATGAGGGTACCTTTAGGCAATTGAATCGCTACACAACTGTGTAACGTTATATATAAATGTTGCTAGAAATAACCGTTTAACATTTAACATCCTTGTACCTTAATAAATGTTATGGGAGAAGAACAAAAAACTCTAAAAAACATTAAAATTCTTGATATGAGTAGGGTACTAGCTGGACCATTCTGCAGCATGATATTAGCTGATCTCGGAGCAGAAGTAATAAAAATCGAAATACCAAACAGAGGAGATGATTCCAGAGAATTTCCTCCATTCAAAAATGGTGAAAGCCTATACTACATAAATTTAAACAGAGGAAAAAAAAGCATAACATTGAACCTTAAAGATCCCGAAGGAAAAAGAGTTTTCTTAAAATTAGTAGAAAAAGTAGATGTTTTACTTGAAAACTTTAGTCCTGGTACAATGGATAGGCTTGGGCTTGGCTATTCTGATTTAAAAAAAATTAATCCCAGATTAATTTATGCCACTATTTCAGGTTTTGGTCAATATGGTCCCTATAGTAATAGACCTGGATACGATATTATTGGTCAAGCCATGGGGGGATTATTGAGTATTACTGGTTGGCCTGACTCTCCTCCTACAAGGTCAGGAACAGCTATCGGTGATATTCTGAGTTCTCTTTTTTGTTGTATTGGTATACTTGCTGCACTAAACATTAGAGAAAAAACAGGGATAGGTCAGATGGTTGATGTTTCTCTAGTAGATTCTGTATATGCTGCTTTAGAGAATATTCCTCAAAAATATTTTATTGATGACGAGATCCCGACACGTATTGGTAATAGATACGAATTCATCTATCCCTATGATACTTTTAGAGCTAACGATGGTTACGTAGTAATAGCAGTGGCAAATGATGAGATCTGGTTGAGACTTTTAAAAACAATTAATATGCTTCATTTAGCTGAGGATAATAAATATTCTAAAAATAAGGAACGGGTACAAAATCATTCTTCTTTAAAAAAAATTATTGAGGATTGGACCCTAAAAAATAATCGTTTAGAAATAGTATCCATGTTGAATGAGAATAGGGTTCCTTCATGTCCAATATACGATATTAAAGATGCTTCAGAAGACCCGCATATATCTAAATCAAGAGAAATGGTGGTAACAATTAATCAACCAGGAATAGGAGAAATAAAAGTTCAAGGAAACCCAATTAAAATGAGTGAAACACAACCTAGACCTAGAGGGTATTCACCAAAATTAGGGGAATTTACCATTCAGATCTTGAAAGAATTAGGATATTCTGATGATGATATCAAAAAATTAATTACAACTAGATCAGTGTGAGTTGTATTATATGCAAAATAAAGAAGATTCAATACAAAAATTAAGAAAAAAACTTGATTCATGCAACAAATGTCAACTTAGTAATCAAGTGAAAAACAAAGTTTTTGGTGAAGGAAATTATAATTCACCGTTAATATTAGTCGGAGAAGCTCCTGGAAAAAATGAGGATGAACAAGGCAAACCTTTTGTTGGTTCAGCGGGTAAACTACTTGAAAAACTTTTACATAACAATAGATTATCACGTAAACAGGTATTTATAACAAACATTGTTAAGTGTCGCCCACCAAAAAACAGGAAACCAAATCAAATAGAAGTTGAAGCATGTTCGTGTATGCTTGAAAAATTAATTAAAATTATTGAACCAAAAATTATTGCTCCAATGGGTAACAGCGCTTTAGAATATTTCTTAAAAAAAACTGACTTGAAAAATAAAGTAATTGGTGAAATCCATGGAAAACCAATAATTTATGAAGCTTCTTTTGGGAAAATTATTTTATTTCCTTTATACCATCCAGCTGCAGCAATATATAACAGAAAACTTCTACCAATAATTGAAGAAGATTTTAAAAAAATGATAAAAAAATTATGAATTGAGAGCTTTTAATCGTTTCACTATGTTTGGGTGAGTGCTGAAAATTTCAAAAAAGTTTTCAAAACCACTTACTCTATGATTAATGATCTCTTCAACAAGTTGGGAGTCAGTTGCCGTGTATCTTGCGTTATTTAATTCTGTAACGTCTTGAGCTGCTCTATCAGGATCTGTTATGAAGAGTGTTTTAAAACTGCTAGCATTAATTTTTTCACCATACATTTGATGTTTCCATATTCCAGTTGAGATTTTTGCTAATCCTTCACTTAGTTTTCTTGCACCGTCATCCACTATACTTGATGCATGTTGATCAGCATAATATTCACGTTGTCTACTTAGGCTTAGGTTGAATAGAGTAAGTAAGAAATATACTCCCATTGATATTGCTCCAATAATTGCTAATCCGCTTCCATTATTTTTTCTATCTCTACTATAACTACTCCAGATCATACTACGTGCAAGAATGTAAAATAAGCTTGGTAAGAAACTTACAACCATCATCACTTGTGTGTCTCTATGTGTTAAGTGACCTATCTCATGACCTATTACTGCTTCAACCTCTTCGGTATCTAACTCATTTAATAATCCTTGGGTTACTGCAACATGGTTTCCTGTTAAAGGCGAACCATATGCGAAAGCATTAGGGATGTTTAGACTTGATATCATTAACTGTGGTGTTTTTATACCAGATTTTAAACTCAAATTTTCAACTATTTGATGTAAAGTAGGATTAACGTTAGAATCCAGTTTTTTTACGCCATACATCATATTTACTAAATAAGGTCCTAAGAGCCATTGTAAGATATTAAAAACAAGCACTAAACCAGCTAAGGTGTAAAGATCGAATGCTTCAAACCATGTTAAAATTGCAGCAAAAGCTAATGTAGATATACTAATAATTAATGCTAAGGTTCCAACCATTGTGAAGCGTAGTTTCCAAATGCTAGATGGGTTAACCATATCGGTTAGATTGCATTGCAATGGTAATATTTAAAGAAAACTAGTATAGAAAAAGTAGAGTATATAGTTTTAAGCTTACATTCTTTCAGGAGCCTCGATTCCTAAAAGATTTAATGAATTCGCTAAAACTATTCTAGCTGCTTCTACTAAAGTCAATCTGGCTCCAATTAATTCAGGTTTTTCTGCGTTAAGAACCCTCAAAGCGGAATAGAAACTGTTGAACTTATCAGCTAAAGTATTAGCATAAGAAGTGATTTCAACTGGTTTAAGCTGGTCAGCAGCACTTTGGAAAACTTCAGGGAAGGAAGCAAGTAAACTGATTATTTCTCGTTCTTTTGGATCAGTTAAAAGACCATAATCTGAATTTGGCTTAGATTCTGCACGTTTAATTATATTGCATGTACGCGCATGACTGTATTGAATAAAAGGAGCACTATTAGTTTCGAAGTTAAGAGCCTTATCCCAATCAAATATCACAGTCTTATTAGCATCTACACTTAGTAGAGTATATTTAACAGCACCATATCCAACCATTCGAGCAATAGATTTACGTTGCTCTTCAGGTAGATCAGGAGTACGTTTAGTTACTTCATCGAAGGCTAATTCAACGGATTTATCAACAACCTCCTGTAAAGTCACATATCTTCCGAGCCTTCCACTCATTTTACCCTCAGGTAATTTAACGAATTCATAACCATAATGAAGTTGGTTGTCACCCATATCCATTTTACCTATAGCTGCTAAAGCAATTCTAACTTGTAGTTGAGCTAATGCTTGCTCTTGACCAATTACATTAATTACTTTATCAGCTAAACTAAATTTATAGATACTATAAGCCATATCTCTGAGAGGGTAAAGTGTAGTTCCATCCTTTCTAACAAGAACTAACCTAGGAATCTCATGATTTATTGATAAGCCCCATCTCTGTTTAAGACCATAAATGTTAGCTACACCATCACAGTCTAGAACTAATGCTCCTTGATCTTCCTCAACAAAATCTGTTTTTCTTAGATTATCTAAAACTTCATCAGCTTTCTTTGCCCAAACAAGATCACTCTCATAATCAAATGCATCATAAACAATGCCTAAATCACCAAGACTTTCCTGGAAACCATCTAAACAGATTTTAACCAGTTTCCTGAATAATTTCACAACGTCAGGTTGATTAGTTTCATAAGCAGTATTAATTTGAACAATTTCAGATGAGGGATCTTCAACAAGACTGATTTTTTCTTTAATAGAATTAAATATTAAAGGATAATTTTTTTCAAGATCTATTGCTGCATCCTCATATTTCTCAAGTTCTTCCTGAAGCTCAGTTATTAATGATACGTCCTCTTTTTCTTCAGCTTTTTTCAATTCTAAATTGACTTTCTTTAATTCTATACAGACATTTGTGCTTGCATATATTCCTCCAACAAAAAGTTCTCCTCGCATATTTGGTTCTGGGGTACCTAGGAGTTTCCAACCAAATACAGCTAAAGCAACTTGACGTCCCATATCATTGACAAGGAAATGAATTGAAAGGTCATGACCTCTTTTTTTAACTAATTTTGCTAGACAGTCACCAAGAATTGCGTTTCGAGCAGTACCTATTGTTATTGGGTGAATTGGGTTAGCTGAAGTATGCTCCACAATTACCTTTTCAGGATCACCGGTCTTAAGGTAACCATAAGTTGAATCATTAATCACTGTTTCAAGAACCAGTTTTGACCACTCTTCGATATTTACATGGAAATTGATATAACCGTTTACTGCTTCAACTGAAGAAATCAGAGAAGAATGTTTAATTTTTCGAACCAGTTCTATAGCTACTTGAAAAGGGTTTTTCTTAATCTGTTTAGACAACTGGAAACAAAGGGGTGAAGAAAGTTCACCCATCGTAACGTTTGGTGGAGTTGTGAATTTTATCTCAAACTCTGCTACTCCTGGGTACGATTCTGTAATAGTTTCTTTTAGCAAGATACTACATTCTTCTCTTAATTTATTTAGGGGATTTGACATTGTGATCACTGTTACCGGGCCCGGTGGGACTCGAACCCACGATCTCCGGCTCCGGAGGCCGACACCTTATCCACTGGGCTACGGGCCCGCACCACCAAATGGGTTAAAGGGATTAAATTAAAGTATTTCTCAAAAGAAAATAATTATAAAAATAGTTTATTGATTACTTTAGATTAAATAAAGTGATATTATGATTGAAGCCACACTTTGCCATATATTAGATGAATCTAAAGTACTTCTTTTAAGAAAATCAATTGGTCTTTTTGGAGAAGGCAAATGGAATGCACCTGGAGGAAAATTAAAAAAAGGTGAATCCCCAGAGGAAGGAGTTATTAGAGAAGTCTTCGAAGAAACCGGACTAAACATAAGAGATTTAAAGAAACATGGTTTACTAAAATTCTATTTTGGTCAGAAAGAAGAAATAGATTGGTTGGTGTATGTTTATTCAACAAAAAAATTTGAAGGAACAATAAAAGCAAGCGAAGAAGGCGAATTAAAATGGTTTCACTTAAAAGATATACCTTACAATGAGATGTGGGAAGATGATTGGTATTGGTTGCCTATATTGTTGGATAATAAAAATTTTGAAGGAGTTTTTTATTTCGATGCTGAAGGAAATGTTCTCATTGATTATAAAATTTGACTACAATAGAGTAAATAATAAAACAAAGTTAAACAAAGTTTCTTTCAGAGGTTAAAGTTATGCCATATATTAAACAAGAGGATCGCGTAAAATATGAAAAAACATTAAATGAATTGATTGAAATTTTAAAAACTCAGCCAGTAGATAAACTCGATGGTGAACTAAATTACCTAATTACACGAATATTGAAAGGAGTATATCAGCCAAAATATTTCAATTATAATAGAGCTATGGGCGTGTTGGAATGCTGTAAACTCGAGTTTTATAGAAGAGTAGTCGGACCTTATGAAGATACTAAAATAAAAGAATCAGGCGATGTTTAATGTCTCTACCAAAAATAATACTTTGCACTGGTCCTCCAGGAAATGGAAGAGACGAAATGCTAATGATGATGAAAGAAAAATCAAGTTTCCGATATTATCATTTATTTGATTACATAGTTGAGCAAGCAAAGCTTGATGGTACAAATCTTACAAAAATGAATATTCTTGATTTCTATGATAGTCAACCCGAAAAAATGGAATCACTGAGAAAATCTGCAATACTTCAAATAACTAAAGAGATAAAAGAAAATGGTGGAGTAAACATCATAAGCACGCCACATCATTTTGAATGGAAAGGAAACAGGTTTAAAGGATTCTTACATGACGACATTGAAGTCCTAAATCCTGATTTATTCATAGTAATTTTCGACGATATTATTAGAGTTAGAGAAAGACTATCATTAGATCCACAATGGAGTGAACACAAATACACTTTAGGCGAAATAGCTAACTGGCGTAGAGAAGAAATGGCAGGAATCTACGAGGTTGCTCGTAGTTTTACACCGAAAAAGGAAGTACAAATAATAGCATATGAAAATGGATCTGAATTTCTTAAAGATTTGATATATAATCCCAAAAAACAAAAAATATACCTCAGTCACCCAATCACGGGAGAAGGCTCAGACTTTTTTAAAGCAGTAAATCGTTTCGCAGCAAATCTGAAAGAATATTACAAGGTTTTCGATCCTAGCATGATTAAAGATTGGGAGATTGTAGAATATTGGAGAGCAGCAATTAATACAGCTATTGACTTAAAAGAAGCAAAACCAAATCGGATCCCTGTAAATATTGAATACAAGGATGGACAAAGAAGTGTTATTTTAGACGCGATTGAAGTTGAAGCAGCTATTAAAAATCTAAGATTCCAAATAATCGATACTGATTATAAATTAATTGAAAATAGTCAAATTGTAGTAGTTTATCATCCACGCCAAAGTATTTCAGCTGGAGTAATGTGTGAAATGGTTTATGCTAAAAGTTTAGCAAAAATGGTTTATGTCTTTTATCCGTATGAACCTAGCCCATTCTTTGAATGGTATAGCACTAGAATCTTTAAAGAAGAGAACGAACTTAAGGAATTCTTAATAAAAGAATCTAAACTAACTGGTCAAACTCCATTAGACATCTATTAAGTTTATTTGTAAAAAAGTTAAGCTCTAAAAAGCTCTCCAATACTTTTCCCAAGCAATTTATTAGCTATCAACAAACAAGTCGTTACAATCATAGTACCAACCATACCTAATGCACTAGCAACATAAGCTCCATCTCCAAGTCTAAGATCTGCACTATAAATTGCTTTTGAAATCGGATAAAACTGTTCTTTAAGAGCTAGTATCATACTATCACTTACTTCCATCATAGCAGCTGAGAAAGACATTATTCCACCAGCAATTACATTTGCCATTATTAGGGGAGCAGTAATATACAGCAATGTTTTGAAGGGAGAAGCCCCTACACTTAGTGAAGCTTCCTCAAGAGAAACACTTGTTTGCTGAAAACCAGAATAAGAAGCTCGAACAGAGTAGGGTAACCTTCTTACTGAATAACTTAGAATTAAGAGAAGAGTAGGATCAAAAAAGGGATCTAATACTGTTCCAGTGAAAGTTGATACATAACCGAATGCAATAACTATGCCGGGTATAGCTAATGGAAGCATTGAAACAGAATCCAATATATCTTTACCTGGAAACTGACGTCTGGCAAGTAAGTATCCAATAGTAACACCTAGAACAATGTCTATAAGTGTGCTGAAAGTACTGTATTTTAGACTATTAATTATTCCAGTTGTTGTCAAAGGACTCGTAATTGCTATTTTGTAATATTCGAGGGTATAAGAAGCAGGGAGAATAGTTAAAAACCATTCTTCTGCAAAAGAAAATAGAATAACAGAAATTTGAGGTAACATAGCAGCAGCTACAGTAAAAATGATTAACAGATATACGAGAGGTACTTTCCATCCGGTAATTTTTCTAACTCGTGGAATAATATGACCTCTGCCCAACATTTCGTAACTTTTTTTACTACCATATCTACGAGCAAAAATCACAAAAAAAATAGACAGAAGCAATGTACTAACTGTCAAAGCATAACCCATTGGGTTAATTTGAATATCTTTAGTCATGTTAAAAATAATTACGGGTACCACTTTTGTGAATTCAAAAATTAATGGAGTTCCCAAATCTGTAAAAGCCCATACAAAAACAATTGTTGCCCCAGCAAGATAACCAGGAATTAATAAAGGAAGGGTTATTGTCCTAAATAATTGTAATCCACTTGCACCTAAATTTTCAGCTTGCTCCTCTAAAGTAGGATCAATGTTTGCTAAAGAAGCCGCTAAATTAAGGTACAAATAAGGATAAAGATGAAGGGCTTCAAGTATAATTATACCAAAAAAACCTCCAGCAAACCAATCAATTGGCTGCTGTATTAAATTATATTGCATAAGCAATAAATTAACTGCTCCATATCTAGCAAACATTTTTTTCATACCAATAGCACCTACGAAAGGTGGCATCACAAGAGGGATTAGTAATAATCCTTGAACCAGACTTTTACCACGGAAATCATATCGTACCATAAAGTAAGCCATTGGTAAAGCAATAATCGTCGTTAAAATTGTCGAAGATATAGCTATAATTAAACTATTAATAATACTTTGAGAATAAAATGGATCACTATACATTAAACTAAAATAAAATAAAGTAAATTCTCCATTAACCAGAAAACTTCCTTTAAATATATATAATATAGGAATTAACAAAAATACTGTAAAAAAGGACATTATTAAAAAAAATAAGCTAATAGTCTTCCAATCACTAGTTTTATAAGATTTTATAAGATCACTTAGCTTTGACATGTATCATACACCTATTTTAAATCAAAAACATCCACGTCATCTGGTTTAAAATAAAAATAAATTTGATCACCAATTTTATTTGATAAGTCTTCGGGATTAAAATTAGTGGCTTTCACATCAACAGTCCCAATATTATCGAGAATGTAATGTTCCATTGATCCATAATAATTTAAATTCTTAATGATACCCTTAAAACGATTATATTCATTTAAATGATTTTCAAATTTTGTAACCTTAATATGCTCAGGTCTAATAGAGCAGACTACATCTTGATCAATAGTAAAAGGTTTTTTAATATCATTAGCAAAAATTTTATCATCGGATTTTGTTTTTACTGTAAGTAAATTATTTTGTTGATCAATTTTTTCGATTTTTCCTTCAATAAAGTTTGTTTCTCCAATAAAACCTGCTACAAATCTATTAATTGGTTTATTATAGATTTCAAGTGGAGTGCCAATTTGCTCGATTCTTCCTTGATTCATTACTGCAATTTTATCAGCCATTGATAAAGCTTCAGACTGATCATGAGTTACATAAATTGAAGTTATTCCTAATGCTTTCTGAATTTTTTTTATTTCCTCTCTTGTTTCATAACGTAGTTTTGCATCCAAGTTACTTAGTGGTTCATCCAGTAATAGAACTTCAGGTTCAATCACTAGGGCTCTAGCTAAAGCGATTCTCTGTTGTTGACCACCAGAAAGTTGATTAGGATATCTTAAGGCATAAGGTTCCATTTGAACAATTTTTAAAACTTCTTTAGCTTTTTTTACTCTTGAGTCTGGATTCACATTTTGAATTTTTAAACCATAGATAATATTATCATAAACAGTCATATGAGGCCATAAAGCATAATTCTGGAAAACCATCCCAATGTTTCTTTTATAAGGGGGAATGTCATTTACAATTTTTTTATTTATAAATATTTTACCTTGATCAGGTTTATAAAATCCAGCAATTAACCTTAATGTTGTAGTTTTCCCGCATCCTGATGGACCTAATAAAAAAAACAATTCACCGTCATTTATTTTTAAACTAATATCATCAGCCGCAGTAACTTGACCAAAATTTTTTGTGACATGTTCTAGAACTACTTCAACCAGATCAATACCCCCTATAATCAAAATACTTTATTAAGAAAAAAGATAAGGTTTTTTAAAAAAAAGAGAATTAAGTTCGAATAGCTTCAACTTCTTTTCTTCTTCCCATTAAGTTTGCTAATAGGTATCCAATAACTAAACCTACGAAAGCTCCTCCGCCTAATCCCATGTATAGGTTATTTGTTTTTTCGGTTTCTAATTCATTTAAAACATTTTTGAAATAATTAGTAATATCAAGACCTGCAAGAGTAGCTAAAGTTGATGCATCACTATATTTTTTAATAGCGAAAGTTCTCCATTCGGAAAGTTTACTGTTTCTAAGAGTTGTATCACTCCAATCTTCAGCTAAAGTTAATGCAGTAGCCTCATTGATCGGTGCTTCACCGACTTTATTTACTGCTTCAACAATTTTAGTTGAACTAACTCCTGATTCGATTAATGTTTTATTTAGTTGAGATATTTGAGTACAGACTAACTTGAGATCGGAATGTATGTCTATAATTGTTGATCCAATTAAATCATTTAAAAGAACATATCTTAATGATCCTAAAGTAACATTGTATTCTAGTTGAGAGGTAACTGTAAAGGGATTTAATGGTACAACGCTATCTGACCCAATTTCAGTATATAAAGAAGGCATAATAGACATCCTTCCTAACAAATCTTTTGTAGGTCCACCGGAAGCACCTACTGGTAACATTAAAAGTTTTTGTCCTTCTTTACTCATAACATATTCAACAAATATTTTTGCTAATTCTAAGTTAGGAGCACCTTTTAGGATACCTATTGCATCAGGGTTAATTACAGTTAAGCCTTCAGGTAATATATAACCGATTTTATCTGCTCCAACTTTCGCAACTTCAGCCCATGCATAATAATCTATACATAAGGCATAAGCAATGTCTCCAGCAGATACAGCTTTTGGAACAGCACTTGAACTGCTAGGCCAACTTTTAACATTTGCCCCCATTAGTGTTGCTAGTTTAATTCCTTTTTCCCATCCATAGGCCTGCATCATAATCTCATAGACCATGTGAGTACTTCCACTATGTCGAGGATCGGCTGATCCAACCCAACCTTGTAAAGCAGGATTAGCTAAATCTTCCCAAGTTTTTGGCACTAATAAATTCTGTTGATTGACTATAGCCTTATTATAGATTATACCAAATCCTGATAAATCTGCGCCATACCAATAATATTCAAAATCATAGATCGGGAACCCAGATAGATTTTGAGGTATTAAATCTAAAGTAGATTGATTAATTTTATAGGGTACCAGTTGATTTTTTGATTTAGCATTAATAAATGGTTCAATACCTCCTCCAAACCAGACATCAATATTACTTGTTGTTTGATTATTGGCAGCAAAAGCTGCATCAACATAAGCAATGATATCAGAGGTCCCACCAGTATCGACATATTCAACAGTAACTGAACTACCATATGTAGCTAAGTAAAATGCTTCAAAAGCAATTTTGTATTCGTTTTTTATACTACTAGCATGTGGAGATATTATTGTAAGTTTATTTGTGGTTTCTGCCATTACATTTAATGGACAAGATAGAATCATTGTTGAAAACATCAACAAAACCAATAAAGTAGCGTATACTTTTTTCATTTTATTAACCTCTATATTTCTTGAACTTAACCCAAAATATGGTATTACTTTTAGAGATATTTATTTTTTGATTAGAAATAATTTATTTTATTCATTTCTAAAGTTATAAGGCATTTATTAAAATTTATATATTTTACTTTTGTTCAAAGGAACACATCTCATTATAACTGCTTTTCAATAAAATTTTTGCGTAATCTACTATTGCTGGTCCAATTCCTTTTACTTCTGTAAGTGGTCCTTCAAGTTTCTTTGTTTTTCCTGTTGATGAGGTCTTAATATTAGCATTTGCGAATTCTTCAATTATTTTTAATGGTGTGTCAAAGTGTTTTAAAAGATCTTCAGCAGTTGCTGTTCCTATTTGTGGAAATCCTGCAAGTAGATAGAGTTGCTGCATATGTATTGGTAGGCTTCGGTTAATTGTTCTTATCTGTATTGTTCGTTGTTCTTTTATTTGTTCTCTGTAAGCTAATCTTTGAAGAAATATTGATGTGGATTCCGAATCTTCAGTTGAAATTACATTAAAATTATAATCCAATATTACACTACTTAATGCACCATATATTGAGGTGGGTTTCATTCGACTTCTTTTAAGGGCATTGTTCATTTTTCCTTCTAAAATTAAAATGGGACGCTCATAGTTTTCTGCCATATCTTTTACTTGGTTAAATAGTCGTCCATCTTTTACACTGCTAAGAAAGTCGCTAACATTTTTGCGTTCAACACCACATCTGTCAGAAATTAAATAGTCACATACAGATAGTTTTTGGATATTGACTTCAACATTGGATAACCTTAAAAAATTTATTATATCTTTTCTAGAACTTGCCTCATTGCTATCTACACATATTTTAATTAGAGTTTCACTCAATTTATTGCACCTTTAAATCTAAAAAGACTATCTGAGTTAGGATATCTTTCAATGTTATCAAAAAGACTAAGGTAATTTAAAAGAATTTATGAGAAAATAATAATATTTTTTTAACTCTTGATTAACAAATTAACCTTATAAAGTAATTTTATTAAAGAATTACTAAATAAAAAATATTTTAAATAAAAAGTAATTTTCAATCATTAAAAGGATTTTTTCCAGTACTACAATAAATACAAACTTTATTATCAAGACCTATTGCTTCTAAAACATTTTCAGGAGTATTATAATAAATTTCATCAATGCTTGGTAAGTTTTTTGCGACCAGTTCACCCACTTTTTTTACATCATTCCCTTTAAATGGCTTAGCAGCTAAAGGCTTATCAAAAGGATCACTGAAACACGGATAGAATATTGGTGCATAACTTACTAAGAAATCAACATGCGTAGCTCCTGCTTGTCTTAAACTTTTAGCTACAGACTCACTAACGGTACCTCTTACTATACTATCATCACAGATGGCGACAATTTTTCCTTTAACAGTAGATCTGATAACATTATGTTTAAGATCACTGGCAGTTTTACGGAAATTTGGATCATCGATAATATAAGTTCTTCCAAGATATGCGTTTTTTATTATTCCTTCATCTGCGGGTTTATTTAATGCATCAGCAACCCCAGTTGTTACACTTCGTCCACTATCTGGAACAGGGATTACAGCAAAATCCTCTTTAATATTTTCACCGATAAGATATTTTTCTTTAAGATTATATGTTTGAACAAGAGCTCTTCCAAGTTTTTTTCTAGCTAAATGTACTGGGACGCCCTCAATAACTGAATCAGGTCGAGCGAAATAAACCCATTCAAAAACACATGTTGATGGCTTAGGTTCTTGTATCAAAATCTCTTGAAAACCGTTTTTATCAATAATAATTATTGTACCAGGAGTAACATCACGTTTTTCATGAAAAACTTCACCCATGCCTTCTAATACTTCAATGGCAGCTGATTCCGACGCTATATAGACTCGTTCTTCATCTCTAGCCATAAATAAAGGACGTATACCTCTAAAATCTCGCGCTACTAACAATGAGCTGTACTTTTTTTCTTTATCGTAAATTGCTGCAACTAGAGAGAAATAGGAGTTCGATAATGATTTCATGGTTTCAATGAAAGCTTTAACTGCATCATCTTTTAGGTTCTGAGAAAGTACTTCTGCAAATTTTTTATCATGGCTTACTGAATCTCCATCGCATAAAAAACCGTCTAAAGTCAATGCGATTTTAAATCGGTCATTTTCTACAACAACTGGAGATATTCCATTAGAAACGTTTTCACCAGAGACACATCCAATCACTAAATAATCATCTGGATGATTAAAAGAAGAGTATTTTTCATCAAATACTTTTGAAACTAAACCGCTTCCAGTCCAAGATCTTAAACTTTTGTCACCAGCAACAGATATACCACAACTTTCTTGTCCTCTATGTTGAACACCATATAAAATGTATAGTATTTTTCTTGCTAGGTCATCTTTTAAAAATAAACCTACTACGCCCTTCATGTTAATCCACATTATCTTTAAACATAAAAACTAGTCGCCTTTTCAGAAGAAAAACTATAATAAAATTAACATAAAAAATACAAAAATAAGGTTATATAATAAAAAATTATTTTGGTGCAAAAAAATTTGTTAAAATTTTTAAAGCCTCGTTTTTCTTATCATAGTCAACAAGCATTATTGCAGATAATGTACTAGTCATCTTGAAAGTTACCTTAATATTACCCACATTTAAAATATTTATTGCATTTTCTAAGACAATAATATTATCTAGAGTTCTATGTTGAATTTCAAATAATGCTGACTTTTTGGACCCAGATATTGCTTTTATTTTTCCTAATAAAACTAGCTCATTAAGTTGTTCTTGTAAGATATCGATTACTCCAGTTAATAATATTGAGGATGATTGTTTTGTTATCTGCATTTGAAGTATTTCAGAATCGTTATTTCGAATAATATTTAAAATCGTATCTAAAACTTCAATTTCAGATAAAAGATCCCCTAAAATTGAAATTACATAAACTGATTCTTCATATAATTTAATACTATATTCAGGTATAGTACCTTTGATAATTGTTCCTTCATCTGATAAGTTCTGATCTTTAGAAATAATCCTAATTGATAAGTCTTCAAGTTTGTATTTTAACACTTTTTCATGCAGTATTTTTGCTCCTGTTGAAGCAATCAACTCAGCTTCCCAAGCACTTAGTTCCTTTAGAGGTTTTGCTTTTTCTACAATTTTTGGATCAGCTGAATATATGCTGCCAACATCTTTTACTAATACCAGTTCATCTGCGTTTAAACATGAAGCTAATATTACTGCGGTTGTATCGCTTCCTCCTCTTCCAAGTGTAGTGATTTTTCCTTTTATACTTCTACCAATAAATCCACATACGACTGGAGTTTTTCCTCTTTTTATTAAAGGTTTTAAACCCAAATTAACTGAAGTTTTACATTCGTCAATTAATGGTTCGGCATCACCAAATTTTTCATCGCTAATAATTGGCCAACTAGGTGAACTAGGAGTAACCTCCAATGCATCTACTCCAATTGATTTTAAAGCGGATGACAAAAGTCTAACACTTTGTTCTTCACCAAGACCAATAATATGATCAATCACTTCTAAGGGAGTGTTTTCAGATATTGTTGATGCAGCAGCTAATAGTTGGTCTGTCACACCTTTAATTGCTGAGGCAACAACTACTATTTGGGTTCCCTTGTTTAATTCTTGTTTAATAGTAAGCGCAGCTTGTTTGATTGCAAGCCCACTATCCAGAACTGAACCACCATATTTTACAACTATTAGTTTCATTAATCACATCTCCTTTCAGTTAATTTTTAGAATCTTGGGAAGATTTCCCCCACTACCAATCAGATCCCCATAAACTATGAAAACGCTTTGAATTCCATCAATACTTAGAGCTTTTTCAATTCCATTAGTTATTGCTTTATCATAATCGTTACCTTCAACAACATTACATACCGCCGTTGCAGCAGCATCAGCTAAACACGCGTTTTCACAAAAAATAGTTACAGAATCAGCATCACCAAAACTAAAAGCATGACTATAAACACCAGAACTAGTAGCAAGACCTGTAGGAAAGTTCTCTATTCTGAAACCAATTTTTTGGGATAATTCGGTCTTACCAATTTGTAGAGCGACATCAACTGGTTGATCAGAGAAAATTGATGCTTCACCACCATTTTCAATAATGGCTATTCTTGCTCCAGCATCAATCATCGTTTTTGCTGCGAGATCTGCTAATGCACCTGCAACAGCTGCCATTGGTCCAACATCAGCTTTTTGAGATGCTTCAGTCATTAAAAGAATAATTTCAGGAACATTCTTAACTTGTAACGGTTTAAAAGAATCTTTGAAAATTGGGTTGATTTTAAGATATTTTTCAAGTATTTTTCTTTGATTTTTCAAGGTTTTTAGACCAATATCAATGTATTTAATATCATTAGATAATATTGTACCACTGCTTTCACCTATGGCATATAATTTTTTAGTTAAATTCTTTTGCTGAATTATCAAATATATCACATAAAAAATAAAATATTAGCCAAGTAAGCGTATAGCTCTAACAGGACAAGCATCAACACATAGACCACATGTAATCCCGTTACAAACAGCTTCATTAAGTTCAACCGATTTATCTGCGTTAAATATTAATGCGTTCATAGGACAAAGACTTACACACGCGCCACAATTGGTACATTTCAGATCGTCTTTTTCAATTAATTTTGGTACATCAACAGTTACACCTTTTTTTCTAAAAGCTTTAGCCAGACGTTCAGCGTTTTCTGATTCAACATCTATTAATATTTCTCCTCCTTGTTGATTCACATATGCACTCATAATGTTGATAGGAATTTTTTCTTCAAGTATTACTTGGGAAGTAACAGGTTCATGGACTTTCTCGTTGTCAAATCTAAGCATCATTCTAACCATTTAGATTACCTCCCACAAGTTTTGCTATGTCTTCGCTAGTAATTATTCCAAGCACTTTTTGAGTCTCATCAATAACAGGGAGAGCAGAAATATTATGTTGTGCTAACCTTTTAGCTACGACTTCTAGAGGTTCATTGGGGCTAGCGGTATATACTCGTCTAACAATAATTTCTTTTAAGGTTCTTACTCCATTGGCTATTGCTTTAGTAATATCCCAAGAAGTTACTATTCCAGTAATTTTTTGATCAGAGTCAGTAACAATAATGTGATTAACGTTTTTAGTAATAAGTCTTTTAGCTACAATCTCAATGGTTTCATTTTCTTGACAAGTAACAGCTTCATGTAAAATACTATCGACGAAAGCAGCAGCACCTTTTATTTGTCTCATTGGTTTTGGTTGACCCTGATTAGATAATCTTTCGATAGGTAGCGTTAAAGTGAAATTTCCCTTTTTAATCCATGAAGCCAATTCGTGGCAAATAAGCTCTGCTTTTTGGAGACTGCTCATGCTGCTTACTTTAATTTCTCTACCATTAAGCATTAATTTTCCACTTTTAAGTTCCCTGTAACTTACCTGTCGTAAAACTGGTCTTCCAAGTCGAGGTACTCCATAATCTATTACTTCGGTAAATATTTCCTCATCACGTACTGCAGCTTTTTTTGCTATTTCAATATTGAGAAGGGGGACAGGTATTCCTAAACCTATATAAATTGATGGCCCATAACCAGTGAAAGAAGCTCCTCGTATAAACTCAGGACTCATATTTTTTGCATTTCCTTTAACCATCAAAGTTCCATAACCTGTACTAGGACTATGCTGAGTTCCTTCCCCCAGAACATAGCCTTGTCCACCACCTAGGAATATTTTTGTACCGAGTCCGATTACCTCATAGCTTGGATCATTATTTAGAGGGGATATTTCACCAGCCCCACTATAAGAAGCATTACGATATTTCGGTAAAAGTTTGCCCATATAAGTATAAATGATTTCATCTCTACCATTTACAGCACAGCTATATTTCTGGTAACCATTTCTAAAATTAAGTAAAATAAATTGATTAAGATCATCTTTAGTTAATGTAGTCTCTATTTCTGTACGTGGATAACAATCAGTACCATATGAAGTTGCACGGAAATTCACATTTTTTCCCTTCACCAAATCTTCAATTACGTGTCCTCCACCATACTCAAAGCCTTTAGTTTCACTGCTAAGAGTTGCACCAATAAATAGATCTACAGCAGCACCAGGATGAGTGATTGGTACATCATTGATCCATGCATTTTGAATTTTAATTGGTGGATCAGAATGACCTACATTAATTAAAGCTCCACTACTACACATTGCCCCAAAAGTGCCAGTAGTAACAATATCGATTTCATTAAAAGCAACTTCCAATCCTTTGCTTTCAACTATTTTTTTGAATTCTGATACAGGTAAAACCTGTATATCGCTTCTTTCAATTTTATTATTAATTTCTTCAATAGTTCTTTTATTTCTAGTTAGATTTTTTGTAATGAGATTTTTTCCCTCCAATTTAGATACACGCAGTGTGTATATTCTCAAATAAATAACTTACGGTCCTTCATATTCCAAAAGGAATTTTAACTTAAAATTATTTAAATTATATCTAAAAAAACTTTAAATTATTTACGAATTTAAACATGTTTTCACTATTACTTAAATAAAGGTATTAATGAATAAACGACAAATGGGTGCCAAGTTTGAGAATTGCTGTAGTGGATAAAGAAAGATGTAAGTCAGAAAAATGTGATTTAGTATGTATAAGATTTTGTCCCATGGTTAGAACACGTCGTGAAGCGATCAGACTTGGAGAAGACAAAAAAGCATATGTTGCTGAAAGTATTTGTAGTGGTTGTGGAATATGTGTAAAAAAATGTCCTTTTGATGCACTTCGAATTGTTAACTTACCTGATGAATTAAAAACAGATCACACTCACCGTTTTGGTCCAAATTCTTTTACTCTATATCGTTTACCAACTTTAAAGAAAGGAACAGTAGTAGGTCTTCTTGGTAGAAATGGTATAGGAAAATCAACAATTTTAAAAATTCTTGCTGGAGAATTAATACCAAATTTAGGAAATTATAATGACCCTCCAAACAAAGAAGAGGTTAAAAACAATTATTCAGGTGAACCGATGTATGATTATCTTGAATCAATATATAATAATAAAAATCAAGTAATATTAAAACCTCAATATGTAGATAAAATCCCTAAAGTTGTATCTGGAACAGTCTTAGAAGTTTTAAAAAGAATCGACCAAAAAGGGCAATTAGAGAAAGTCGCAAAAGATTTAGAAATTGATCATATACTAGACAGACAAATTGAAGTTCTTAGCGGAGGTGAACTTCAAAGAGTAGCAATAGCAACTTCAGTTATAAGGGATTCAGATGTCTATCTCTTTGACGAACCTTCCAGTCACCTTGACATATATCAGAGAACCAAAGCAGCACGAGTCATTCGAAGCCTTATTAATGAAAACAAAATGATAGTCACTGCTGAACACGATCTTGCTGTTCTTGATTACATGAGCGATGATATTTTCTTACTTTATGGTGAACCTGACGTATATGGTATTGTGAGCCATATTCATACAGTCCGTGAAGGAATAAACATCTATATCAATGGTTACATTCCTGATGAAAATATTAGATTCCGTGACAAACCAATAGTCTTCCATGATAAACCACCTAATGTAATTAAGAGTAAAATAAATTTACTATTCGAATGGACGACTCTGAAGAAAAAATATGAAGGGTTCAGTCTCGAAGTAAAGGCAGGTAACATTGGTATTGGTGATGTTGTAGGAATACTTGGTATGAATGGTATAGGTAAAACAACGTTCATAAAGATGCTTGCGGGTGTTGAAACTCCAGATGAGGGTGAAGTAAACAATCCTAATCTGAAAGTAAGTTACAAACCTCAATATATTAGTGGAACAATTGATGGTTCTGTAGAAAACATTTTAAGAAAAGCTGCTGGTGAAAAATATGTTGAAGAATGGTACAAAACAGAGATTCTTGAACCTCTTCATGTTAAAAGAATGCTAGATAGAGAAGTAAGAGTCTTATCAGGGGGAGAATTGCAAAGAGTAGCAATAGCAGAATGCTTGAGTAGAATGAGTGATATATATCTCCTTGATGAACCCAGTGCGTATCTTGATGTTGAAGAGAGACTAGCAGTAGCAAGAGCTATAAGAAGAATAACTAAAATGCACGGTGTTACAGCTTTTGTAGTTGAACACGATATAGTAACACAAGATTTTATTGCAGACAAAATTATGGTATTCACAGGAATAGCAGGTAAAAAAGGATATTCAGGTCAACCATTGAGTCTTGAAGCTGGAATGAATAAATTCCTAAAGGAAATGGGAGTTACTTTTAGACGCGACCCAGATACAAAAAGACCAAGAGTTAATAAAATTGATTCAAAGTTAGATAGAGAACAAAAAGAAGCTGGAAGATATTATTATTCATAATGATTTTAAATTAAATAAAACTACGCAATACTCCAATTACAGGAATCCTAAGGGTTGATTCAAGTTCTACACTTAATGCTTCAACAAACAGATCAAGACCCGACACCGATTCGCTACCAATATCTTCTGGAGATGTGGTTACAAGCACCAGATCTGGTTTTAAATCCACCAAAAATTTTACGAGGTCAGCTAAATTAAAGTTCACTCTATAATAATCTGAAATAATGCCATCTTTAAGAGCAGGAGGATTTTCTCGGGGATCAACTACAAAAATACTAATCTTAGAGTTTTTCTCAAGTTGTTTGATTATCCTTAAACCTATTCTTCCTGCACCTAAAACAGCAATCCTCATGTTGAACAAAAATAAGTAGTATTAGGTATTAAATGAAGTCTACGGCATTTAAAATTGTAAACAGTACAATTAAGCATAATGAACTAATAAGTGTAACAATTAATCCTTTTTTAAGCATAACATCTCGATCGATTAGACCTGTTGCTGAAAGAAGAGCCATCCTTCCCGAAGCAGAGGGAAGTGAATAACCAAAGGTTGTAGCTAAGGCAACTGGTACTATGAATCTAGTTGCATCAATTCCAGGTAAATAATTTGAAAGAGTCAATAAAATTGGTGAATAAATAGCTACTATAGTTGCATTATTCATAATATTAGTTAATAATGCTGATGATAAAACTAACAAGGTTAGACTTATAAAATAAGGTTGATCAATTACTAATGGTTTAATTATTTCAGTAGCCCATTCAGATGCTCCAGTACGTGTTAATGCTTCTCCAAGAGCTAACCCAGCGCTTATTGTTAAAAACATACCCCAGCTTACACCTTTAGTATCATCCCAATCAATAATCCCTCTTAAAGCCAAATAAATTACAGAAAAAACAGCGATTATTGCAGGAGATAATAAGGTCATAGGTAAAAAAAACATTGCTTCAAGTTGAGGACCAAAAATCCATAACAAAATAGTTACTAAAAGAACTGATAAAATTTCTAATTCTTTGTAACTAATTTTTCCCAATGAATAAAGTTCCTTTTTAACAATATCAATATTTATTGATTTAATTGATGTTGGTAAAATCTTTAAAACAATAAAGTAAGTTATTGGAAAAATAATTAATAAACTTAATAACCCATATCTTAACCAATCCAAAAAAGTCCAAGGTGAAATTTGAGACAAGAAAGCAATAGCTACTGCATTTGAAGCAGAACCCATTATAGTAGACATTCCACCAATACTTGAAGAATAAGCAATTCCTAGAACCAGTTGTTGCTTAAATTTATTGGATTCTTCTTTATCTGGTATAAGGTTGGAAACTGTTAGCGATAAGGGCAAAATAATAGCAGCAGCAGCAGTATTTTCCATCCACATTGATAAAAATCCAGCAATGCCCATTAACCCAAGTAATGTAAGTTTTACATTACCACCTGCATAAACTACACTTAAAAGTGCAAGTCTCCTACTTAACCCATGTTTTCTAATGCTTTCAGCTAAGATTAAACTACCAAGTATCAAAATTATTATGGGTCTTGACAACGGTTCAAAAGCTTGAGAAACATTGGCTATACCCAGTAACACTAAAACTGCTGCTACTAAGAGACTGGTAAAGGGTAAAGATATTGGTTGGGTTGAAAAAATTAATCCTGTAAAAAATAGGGCAACAAAAGCATTTTTCCCTGCCTGACTTAAATCACTAGGAGTTGGTAGAAAATAGATTATTAGAGTGAATATTATTACAATAATTAATCTACCTGTTTTTCCTTTAAGCAGTTTAATAGACATAATACACAATTATGAATCGGTATTTTTAAGTCAAACGAATAATGATAGTAAATGTTTATAGCAAATGCTATCAAATAAAAGTTTAAGATGTTATTCAAAGCCATAAAATCTGAAATTGTTTCGCATATTTCTTATATATTTTCGTCTAAAGGTGAAGCAGCTGTTGTTGATCCACGACGAGATATAGAGATCTATAATAAAGTACTTGCAGAATGGGGGTCCAAATTAAAATATGTTTTCGAAACACACCGTAACGAAGACTATATTATTGGATCAATAGAATTATCTGAGAAAACAGGAGCAAAAATAATTCATGGTCCAGGACTTCCGTGGAAATATGGAGAAACCTATACAGATAAAGATAATTTTAAAGTAGGTAGTTTGAAAATTACCGCTCTTCATACTCCCGGACATTCTCCAGACAGCAGTTGTTATGCTCTAACTGATAATGAAACAGGGAATTATACAATAGCGGTATTTACAGGAGATACTTTATTTGTTGGAGACGTAGGTCGAACAGATTTCCTTGGAGATGAAAATACCCCAAAGATGTCGGGTTTATTATATGATGGACTACACGAGAAAGTTATTCCTCTAGGTGATGGAGTTATTGTTTATCCTGGTCATGGATCAGGTTCAGTTTGTGGCGGAAAAATTGCAGAACGAGAATTCAGCTCTATAGGAGCTGAGAAGGCAATGAATCCAATGTTTAAAGTTAATAGAGAAGAATTTATTAAAATAAAAGTAACAGAAAAACACGAAAAATCACCCTATTTCAAATATATGGAAAAATATAACTTAGAGGGTCCACCAAGCAGCAAAATACCTAACCCACCTGCACTAACACCAAAAGAATTCAAAGTTGCTATGGAAAAAGGAGCAAAAATTATTGATACTAGAAGCCCAGCAAGTTTTGGCGGAGCTCACATCACCAGTTCATATAGTCTTGTACCTAATAGACTTAACAACGCCGGTTGGGTAGTGGATCTTAATGAAGAAGTGTTAATCGTTGCAGACGACGCAAACAATGTTGAATATGCTAAAATAAATCTTTACAGGATGGGATACGATAATTTTGCAGGATATCTATCTGGAGGAATAGAATCCTGGTGTAAAGAAGGCTATCCTATCGGGAAAGTAAATCTTATCGATGTTTCTAATCTTAAAAAAATGTTAGATTCAAAAGAAAAAATAACTGTTTTAGATGTTCGAAGATATAACGAATGGGATGAAGGACATATTGATGTAGCTAAACATATTTACCTAGGAAGACTTCCAGAAAGACTTAATGAAGTGCCTGAAGATAAACCAGTAATTACAATTTGTAAAACAGGCAGTAGATCAAGTTTTGCATCAAGCATATTATTACGAGCAAATCGTAAAAAAATATATAATGTACTTGGTGGAATGGATGCCTGGAAAAAATCAGGTTACCAATTAATTTACTAACGTTTTTTATTCACGATTAATAAAAATATTACATGTTTCCATTAGGAATTGAACCATATTTAATAGGTGGTGTTATAGTCGGGATAGGAGTTAGTTTTATTTACATACTAACTGGTCTTCATGCAACACAAAGTAGCTTTTACAGTACAACTCTAAGTTATTTTAGCAAACTAAAGCATTTTCAAGATGAACGTAATTTAAAAGAAAGAGTTTGGAGATTATATCTTGCAGCAGGTGTAATTACTGGTGCATTATTATATTCAGTTCTAATATCTCCAATAGGTTTCTGGGTTACACAAGTCGATTTATGGAGATTAGCGCTTGGTGGATTACTTGTTGGTATTGGTACAAGACTAAGTAATGGTTGTACTAGTGGCCATGGTATAAGTGGCTTAGCATCACTTTCAACTACAAGCCTTTATGCAGTTTTAACATTTATGGGAACTGCAATAATTACTGCACATATTCTCGAATTGGTTGGTGTTGTATAATGAATACAAGAAATATTGTAGTATTTATTGGCGGAGTACTATTTGGCTTTGGTTTAGCATATAGTGGGATGACTAAACAAGAAATAGTACTAAGTTTTTTGAGACTAGAGGATTTAGGATTAATCTTTGTTATGGGAGGAGCAGCAGCAATAACATTTCTAGCAATAAATGTAATACCAAAAATTATGGCAGGACCAATTTTAGGAGGAGTATTTAAACCAAGGATCAGTGTTTTAACTAGAAATACGCTAATTGGAGCAATAATATTTGGTATAGGATGGGGGATATCTGGACAATGTCCTGGTTCTGCTATTGCAAGTCTAGGAACAGGAAATTACCCTGTTTTAGTAGGTTTATTATTCATGTTTATCGGAGCTTACTTAAGAGGAAGATTCATTAAAGGATAAAAATTATTTTGATGCAGATATAGTAATGCTGTGAATTTTTTCATTCATTTCTTCATAATCACTAGTATACGCATAATCAGTTAAGATATTGATTTCCTTAAATCCTGCAGCCTCGATATGGTCAAGATATTTTTCTTTCTCTTCAGCACCAGCAATACAACTTGCCCATGCTTCTGCATTTTCTCTTACTTCTTCGGGTAATGATCCAACAGTGACCATATCACTTATTATGAATTTGCCATTGGACTTTAAAACTCGATAAATTTCTTTAAAAACTTGAGGCTTATCGAGACTTAAATTTATTACACAGTTACTAATTACTACATCAACAGAAGAATCTAAAAGGGGGATGTTTTCCATTTCTCCAATTTTAAATTCAACATTTTTATATTTGTATTTTTTTGATGTTTCTTGTGCACGAGAGATCATAGATTCATTTGAATCTATTCCAATAACTTTGCCTTTGGATCCTACTTTTTTACTTGCTAAAAAAACATCTATCCCAGCGCCACATCCAACATCAACTACAGTTTCACCAATTTGTAAATATGATAAGCCCACAGGGTTCCCACATCCTAGTCCCAAAATTGATTCGATAGGTATGCTTTCTAATTCTTCTTCGGAATAACCTACATCTTTAGAAGCTAATAAGGGGTCAAAATTTTCTTCAGATTCACAGGTACATCCATTAGAATTATTATCAGCGCAGGTTCCATCACATTCATGGCTAATTTGAATTTCAGAATCATATGGAGGTGACTCTGCAATAACTGTATAGACTTGTTTTATTACTTCTTTGATCTCTTTAGATTTCAAATCACTCGAAAAAAATGATGGTCACATGCTTTTAAACACATTTAAAAAAAATATTTTTATCCAAATAATTCTACTATTTTTTCATGTTTTTTCTGAACATATATTAAATATCTAGAGTAATGATTTATTATGGAAAATTGTTGGAACACAAAAGATCCCCTTATGGCATCATATCATGATGAGTGGGGAACTCCTGTTCATGATGATAATCTACTTTTTGAATTTTTATCATTAGAAGGTATGCAAGCTGGGTTAAGTTGGGGTCAAATTTTAAAAAGAAGAAAGAATTATCAGAAAGCGTTTTTAGATTTTGATCCAAAAAAAATTTCGAATTTTACGGAACAAGATATTAACCTACTTTTAACTAATAAGGGAATAATTCGAAATAGAAGAAAAATAGAATCTATAATAAATAATTCAAAAAAAGTATTAGAAATTCAGAAAGAATACGGAAGTTTTGACGCTTATGTTTGGAAATATGTTAATAATAAACCCATTGACAATGAATTAGAATCATTTCAAGAAATGAAACCTGAAACTGAATTAAGTAAAACAATTAGTAAAGAACTAAAAAAGAGGGGTTTTAAATTTGTTGGACCAAAAATAATTTACAGCTTTATGCAAGCAGTAGGCCTTGTTAATGATCATTTAATTACATGCCCTAAATATAATGAATTAAAAAAAGTTAAAGCATATAAATAGACTTATTTTTTTTCTAATTTATTATAAGTTAAGATTTAAAAAAATTTATAAAGGGTTCTTATAAATGCCAATTATTGAATCTTACAAGATCACTTATTTCGTACCTAGGTTCCTTTATTTTTGTATCATTAGATTTTCCTATTGGTAAAATTGCTTCTAACCTAAACGTTTCAGGAACATTTAAGACTTCAAGAACCCTTTTTGTATCAGAAGGAGTATAAGTAACAGTACTTAGATTAAGTTCTTCTAGTGCTAAAAGAATATACCCAATAGCTGTCCAAACGGATTCAGTTGAATAAGGTATACCATTTTGAGCAAGAACAACAACTAAAAGAGGAGCTTCCTCCAGAAAGGGTTTTGAAGGATTAAGTTTTTTTGATTCAAGCCATTCAGCCCAATCACCACTTACTTTTTTATAAAATTCCTTTTCTCCATCTTCTGAAGCCTCTCTAATTCTTCTTTTAAGTTTAGGATCATCAATAATGATAAAGCGCCAAGGTTGATAATTTGCTCCACTAGGAGCTTGTGCTCCTATTTTTAAAGCCATTAAAACATCTTCAATATTAATAGGGTTTGAATCAAATTTACGTATGGTTCTTCTTTTTGTAGCATATTTAAGAACGGTTGACATATCTAAATCCGGTCTTGAAGATTATAATTTTTAAATAAAAAAATTCCGGGCAGCTCTAACTATCTTTAAAAAAGTAGTTTAGTTAATTTAATAAAAATATCCTAAAAAATAAAAGTACATAGACTTAATTATTTACGTGTCAAACGATTATCTTAATCTTTTAAAACCAATTCCTGAAGCTTTTTTTGAAAAATTTATGGATATAAATGAGTCAGATTATATATTATTTTCAGTACCTCTGGACAAGACATCTTCATATAGAAGCGGAAGTAGGTTTGCACCTCATGCAATTCGGAAAGCAAGTCAATTTATGGAGAGTTATAGCTCTCGAACTAGTTTAGATTGGGAGAATCTCAAATTAACAGATATAGGGGAAATAGATACAGAGCAGAGCATTGAACAAGTATTAAAAAACATTAAAAACATAGTTTTAGGTATAAAAAGAGCTAATAAAATGCCAGTTATGATTGGTGGCGAACATACAATAAGTTTAGGTGCGTTAAATGCATTAAAACCAGAAGCAGTTGTTGTTTTTGATGCACATCTTGATCTTAGAGATACCCTATTCGAAGAAAAAATTGGGCATGCCACTTGGTTACGTAGGAGTCACGAAAAAAATAATTTTGAAATAGTAATAATTGGAGCTCGAGCATTATCAATAGAAGAAATTAATTATGCAAATAAAACCAAAATAAATATAATTAAAGCTAAAGACATTCACCATAAAAAACTTGAAGATGTTTATAAATTACTAGATGGAATTCTCACTGGAGTAAAAAAAGTATACTTAAGCATAGATATGGATGCATTAGACCCATCTGAAGCACCTGCAGTTGGAAATCCCTATCCAGAAGGACTAGAAACAAATGAATTACTTGACATAATTTCTTACTTAACTAAGTATCCAATTTGTGGCGTTGACCTTACAGAAGTAAGCCCATATTATGATAACGGAAATACTGCTATCCAAGCTTCATATATTTTATTAGAAACCCTATATGCGATTGAGTGTTCTAAAAATAATAAGGCTATTTCTTGAAAAAATATCATTTCACCAATATAAGCGTACTATTCATATTTTAAAAACAATATTAAGTCACCAAGAACACGAGTTAATAATATGTCTTTACCTGATGAAATGCTTGATGATGAGATTGAAGAGATAAAACCGAGGGGACGTCAAGCTCCAAACGATTTACCTACTAGCTATCTTCTCTCAGCAGGATATGACGGAAGTAAACAGAAAGCATACTTACGTTTATATGAGCCCATTAGTCAACAAATTTATTTATGGTATGACAATACAAACCATTTACCTTATTGTATTTCAAAGCTCCCCATAAAAGAATTGGAAAAAGATACACGCATAATCAATCATGAAGGCTACTTTTTTATGGAGGAGGTAAAGAAATATGATTCACTTAAAGATAAGGAAATAAATGTCACTAAAATAGTTGCTCATGATCCTCTAAGCATAGGTGGAGGCAGAGGCACACCAATAAGAAATTTATTAGAAAAAAGTTGGGAAAGTAGAATTACATATTATCAATGTTTCATTTATGATCGTGGCTTAATTACTGGAATGCCTTATAGAATTGAAAATGGAAACTTAGTTGAGGTTGGTTATACTCTTCATCAAGATACTGAAAATAAACTCGATAACATTCTAAAAAGTATTGAACCAGAATTTAGGGAAGATATGAAAGAATGGACACGTCTACTTCAGTGTCCAGTTCCTAAAATTAGACGTGTAGCTGTAGATATTGAAGTACGTCCAAGTGTTAGAAATAGAATGCCAAGCGCGGATGAGGCAACAGATCCAATAATTGCAGTAGGTATATCAGGTAATGATGGTTACCGTAGAATTTTACTTCTAAATGATATGGGAATAGAAATCGAAGCTCCTGTAGTTTTAGGAGCTAATGTTGAGATATATACTGATGAAAAAAAGTTAATTCAAGAAGTTTTCAAAGTATTAGATGATTTTCCAGTAATTTTGACCTTTAACGGAGATGAGTTTGATTTCAAGTTTTTACATAACAGAGCAAAAAACCTTGGTTTACCAGAATCAGAGAACCCAATAATAATGGGTAGACGTTTCGCTTTCCTAAAAAATGGCGTACATCTAGATCTTTATAGATTTTTCTTAAATAGAAGCATACAAGGATATGCTTTCGGAAACAGATATCGAGAAAACACGCTAAATGAAATAAGTTCTAATTTAATAAACATGAAAAAAATTGATATCGAAGATATTATCACTCTCAACATCAATGAATTGGCGCAATATTGCATGCAAGATGCAGACATTACTTACCAGCTAACGGCTTTCAATCATGATCTTGTAATGAACTTAATTATGTTATTAACACGAATCAGTAAAATGATAATGGAAGATGTAACCAGACAAGGAGTAAGTCGTTGGATACTTGCGTTAATGGAATATGAACATAGAAATCGTGATTGGCTTATTCCAAATACCGAAGATATTCTAGAGAGTAAAGGAAGTATTAGCACAACAAGTATAATAAAAGGAAAAAAATATCAAGGTGCAATTGTAAGAGACCCTAAACCAGGTACACATTTCAATGTCACTGTCTGCGACTTTGCCAGTCTTTATCCTTCAGCTATTAGAAATTGGAATTTAAGCTATGATACAATTTTATGTCCACATCAAGAATGTAGAAAAAACATAGTTCCTGGAACACCACATTGGGTTTGTACAAAAAAACGGGGAATGGCTTCGTTAATTATTGGGAGTTTAAGAGATCTTAGAGTCTTATGGTATAAACCTCTTAGCAAGGATAGGAACTTGGTATCTGAAGAGCGTCAATATTATGATGTTGTTCAACAAGCATTAAAGGTATTTTTGAATGCTAGTTATGGAGTTTTTGGTGCAGAAAGCTTTCCCCTTTATTGTCCACCTTTTGCTGAAAGCACGGCAGCTGTAGGTCGATATGCAATGACGAAAGCTGTAGATCATAGTCAAGAATTAGGAATAGAAGTAATATATGGAGATACAGATTCGGTATTTTTAGAGAATCCAAGTAAAAACCAAATCGAGAATCTGGTTCATTGGGCAGATTCTGAACTTGGAATTGATCTTGATATAGATAAAACGTATAGGTATGCAATTTTTAGCAGCAGAAAAAAGAATTATCTTGGAGTTTATCCAGATGGTAAATTAGATATTAAAGGATTAACTGGTAAAAAAAGGCATATACCCCCAATATTGAAGGATGCTTTCATTAAATTAACTGAAATTCTTAGTAATGTTGAGAAACCTCAAGAGTTCCCTCATGCTAAAGAGGAAATAAAAAAACTAGTCTACAACATAAATCATAAATTAAAAAATCGTGAATTCAACATAAATGAAGTAGCTTTCAGCATGATGATGGGTAAAAACGTTGAAGGCTACGATACAAATCCTCAGCATGTTAAAGCTGCAAAAATGCTTGTTGAGCAAGGACATGAAATTAGAGAAGGAGACATTATAAGCTATGTTGTTACCAGAGATGGGGTAAGACCTGTCCAAATCGCTAATATAAAAGATGTTGATATAAACAAATATGAAGAATACCTTGAAGCAACGTTTGAACAAATTCTTGATGCATTAGATATGAGTTTCGATGAATTGGTTGGTCGACCACGACAAACAGGGTTGACAGCATTTTTTGGATATTAAGTCTATTTATATTCTAGTTTAAGTATTTTCACAAGGTCTAATGTCTAATCAAAATAAACGTCGGCCAATAAAAAGGAATTATCATCGTTCAATAAAAGGAAATAAATGTGGTAATTGCGGATTATTTTCTAAAACTTTTTATTGTCAAAAAAATAGAAAAGTATTATCACCTGAAAAAGAAGCATGCGAATCTTGGAGACCGAGGAAAGGCATCTGGGGTAAAAAAGCAAGAAAATGGCCTTAATAATATAATTTGAAGTATTAATTACTTATAAAAACTAATTTTCATTGTTTAAAAAGGAGAAGCCTATATATCAGAGTTAACGGTTGTTTGTTCGGTCCACATGACCGAGTTCGTTGACATAGCTAAGATAATTGATGGAAAGAAAGATGATGAACAGGTAAATGTCAGAGGTTGGCTTTGGAATAGTAGAAGCAGCGGAGGCATCCTGTTCTTAATGCTTAGAGATGGTACAGGAGTATTACAGTGCACAGTTAATAAGCGTAATGTTGATGAAGAGACATATAATGCTCTTGAAAAACTTACACAAGAATCAGCCATAGAATTAAGTGGAGTAATAAAGGTTGATCAACGTGCACCAAATGGATACGAACTTGCTGTCAGTAATTTTGGCAAAGTCCATTTAGCACAACCAGATTTCCCGATAGCAAAAAAAGAACATGGTCTAGAATTTTTAATGGATAATAGACATCTTTGGATAAGAGACCCTAAACTTATGAATATTTTTAGAATCCGCAGTAAATTCATGGAAGCAGCTAGGAAATATTTCTGGGAGAACGATTATACTGAAATTCAAAGTCCTAGTTTTCAAACAGGAGCATGTGAAGGGGGCTCAACGCTTTTTGAAGTAAAATATTTTGAACGCAAGGGTGTTTATCTAAGTCAAAGTTGGCAACTTTACGCAGAAGCAATGATAAGTAGTGTTGGAAAAATATTTACTCTAGCCCCAAGTTTTCGAGCGGAGCCTAGTAGAACCCGTCGTCATTTAAGTGAATTTTGGCATTTAGAATGTGAAGAGCCCTGGAGTACCCTAGATGATATAAATAAAACAGGTGATAAACTCGTATGCTATATAGCTCATACCCTAGCTAATGAAATGCCAAGAGAAGTTAAAGCAACAGGAAGAGACATTAAAGACTTACTTATACTTGAAGCTCCATTTCCAAAAATTTCTTACGATGAAGCAGTAGAAATAGTACAAAAATCAGGAGTAGAAATGAATTGGGGAGATGATTTTGGATGGCAGCAAGAAGAGCCTTTGACCAAAGAGTTTGACGTACCCTTCTGGGTAAGAGGCTTTCCAACTGGAATAAAACCCTTTTATCACATGCCAGATCCAGTACGACCTGAAGTTACCTTAAGTTCTGATCTTCTTGCTCCAGAAGGTTACGGAGAAATAATAGGGGGTGGTCAAAGAGTACATGATTATGATCAATTAATACAAAGAATCATTGATGACGGTTTCAATCCAGAAGATTATCAGTGGTATACTGACCTTAGAAGATGGGGGACAGTTCCTCACAGTGGTTTTGGGTTAGGAGTTGAAAGAGTGCTGTGTTGGATGCTTAAACTTGAACATATACGTGACGCAATTCCGTTCCCTAGAGACATGCGTAGGGTTTATCCGTAAACATCTTTATTGTTTTTACCTTATTCTTTATATTCATTCGAATAATTATCAAATAAAATGACTATCCTATTATACAGAATTGATCCTTACATGAAATCTTTTAATGCAAAAGTTATGAAAATTGAAAACAATATTATAACATTAGATAAAACATGTTTCTTTCCCCAAGGGGGAGGACAAGTCGGAGATACAGGTGAAATATCAGGAAATAAAGTAATCAACACTTTATCTTCTGACGAAGTAATTCAACATATTCTCGAAAATGCACCTAATTTTTCAATTAAAGAAGAAATTCTTGGACAAATTGATTGGGAAAGACGTTATCGAATAATGAAGCTACATTCAGCTGCTCATCTAGTATATTATACCATGCAAGAAGTTTTTGGGGAAAACTGTAAACCTGCATCATCAGGACTTTTAGATGATAAAAAAGATCGAACCGACTATATTTTTAATGAACCCTTAGATAAACAAAAATTACTTCTTGTAGAGGAAAAAGTGAATAATCTAATACTAGATGGCTTACCTATTTCACATTTAAAAAATAATGAAGGCAGATTTATTTGGAAAATACAAAATTTTGAAGCAATGGAATGTGGTGGAACTCATGTTAAAAATACTAAAGAAATTGGTAAAGTAAATATCAAAAGAGGAAGTAAACCAGGTAAAGGTCGAGAAAGAATCGAAATTACTCTATCTCAACAAAAAAATCAATCATAAAAATAAACTAATTATATTAAAAATAAAAACTATTAAAAAGACGGCTATAACAAAACTATTATGAATTTGTTAGACACTAATAAAGTCCAAGAACTTGAAAATTTCATCTTCAAAAGAATGGGAAATTCAGGAATAGTAGGCCTTAGCATAGCAGTAATTAAAGACGATAAAATAATTTATAAAAACGGTTTTGGTTTCAGAGATTTCCATAAAGGAACAAGTGCAACATTCAAAACAATTTATTGCATTGGAAGTGTAACAAAAACATTTACAGCTTTAGCTATAATGAAGTTACATGAAAAAGGTCTATTAAATATTAATGACCCTGTTGAGAATTATATACCTTTTAAAATCAAAGTGATGGGAGAACCAGTTTTAATTAAACATTTATTGACTCATAGTAGTGGGTTCTCCTTACTTGGATATGCTCAAGTGACATTGGGTGCGGTAACAGGCACATACGAAAAATGGTATCCGATCGCAAGCCCTAAAGATTTACTTATGTTTATGAGTGGTGCAGATGAGTGGACTCTAGCTAAACCAGGAGAAGTACATGCATATTTAAATGAAGGATATATCCTTCTTGGCTCAATTATTGAAAAAGTGTCTGGTATGCCTTATTCGGATTATATTAAAGAAAACATTCTTAAACCGTTATATATGGATAAAAGTACTTTTAGAGAAGAAGATATTATGAATGAAATCGATATAGCGATCCCTTATATCAATGCTGAAAATGGAGAAAAAGTTGCTACAAGATATCCTTATGGTCAAATGATTGCTGATGGAGGATTAATGAGCAACGCAGAGGATATGACAAAATATATCAGAATGTTACTATCTGGAGGAACTCTTAATAACAAAAAAATAGTTGAGCCTTCAACAATTAAAGAAATCATGGATACAAAAATTAAGATCCCAGAAGACCCAATAGATGGTGAAAGTTTTAGATATTATGGATATGGCTTAAGAATAAAATCAAACTTCTATGGACATAAACTAGTTCAGCATAGTGGCAGTGTCTACGGTTCAAGTGCTTATATAAATATGATTCCTGAAAAAAATTTTGGGTTAGTTATTTTAGCTAATGGGGGATATTTCTTACAGGATATAGGAGAATACGCTGCTGCATTATTTTTAGATACAGATCCATTTGAAAATCCATATTTTAAAAGAGGAGAAATTTTAGATTCTTTAACAGGAACATATTGGACATTCAGAAATACATCGAATTACAAAATTATTAGAAGTGGCGGAATACTTCAGCTGCAATCAAGCTATGGGCAGAGAACTTTTTCTACACCTTTAATTCCAGAAGATATTGAGGGAGAAGTAAAAACCTTTAAAGTATACGGTATTGATGCAACAACGCCAATAAAATTTATGGAAAAAGATGGCATAATGGTCATGATTTATGAAACAACTTTGGCTAAAAGAACCTAAAAAAAGTTAATTTATTCAATTTTTCGGTTTTTTTCAGTATTCCACATAAAAAACGAGATAATAAAATGCCAAATGCTACATAATCCTGCTGAAGCTGCTTCAGGGATAGCTACACTACTCCAATTAAATGTCCATAAAAGTAATGCTGTGACACTGAAAATCCAACCCATTAAAGCAATAAAAGTCATCTTATTTTGATATAAAAAAATAGAATAAATAATTATAGCAATTGGGAGTGTCACAAAGAACCCAACTGAAACATAAAAATGCCATGGATTAATATTAATGTTAAATAAACCTATTAAAAAAAGGGATAAAGAAGCAATAACATGAATAATTGAACCTAGCTTGCCCCAAAAATTTTTTTCAGCAATTTCAAATAAACCTCTACTGAATAATAAAATCAATGAGCCTGTAATCATTAAACCATTGTTAAAAATTATTGCTTCGGTTCCTTGTCGCCCTAAATCGCTTAAAGCATTATTAGTCCAACTAAACCAAGGAGCATAACTTATTGCTATGAAGACTATGAAGAAACCGAATATTGGAGATAAAATACCTGAAATTGCTGAAAAATGGAGATGCTTTGAGTTCATACTTCATATGCCTCATTATACCTATAATAGTGGATTAATCATCTGAGTATATCTTTATACCTTTTGATTCAAATATTTTAAAAATCCCTATCGATTTTAAGGTTTTAACTAAAACATAACCTATGACTACAATCACTATTAAACTACTTAGAGTGATGCTAATAATCATTGCTGCCCACATAGGTAAAGTTATACCAAAAATGTCTGGTGGTGGAAAGAACAACCATAGGTATCCACCTACAATAGAACCAATTATTAGTGAACCTATTACACATGATAATAACAAATTCTTACGCCAAGAAAAGATCAAAAATGCAGCTAGTAAATTTGCACTAGCTCCAAAAAATAAATCAATAGGACTTAAAAAAAAGTACATATTACCTATAAAAGCTCCAATAGTAACGCCTATTATCGCAGGCCAACCAAAAACAGCTGAAAAAGGTATTAAACAATCAGCAATCCTAAGTTGGATTGGACCAAAAGAGATTGGAACAAGAATAATAACAAGAGCAGCATACAGTGCTGCTATTATGGCAACTAAACTTATTTCTCGTACATTCATATTTAAGCCTCCCTTCACCGGGGTTTTTATAGCGGAATCGGGTGGGAGGCCCCACTCACCCGCCAAGGAGAAATGAATACAGGTTAAATTAATAAATTTACCTAAAAATCGGTTTTTGAGTTCTTTCAAATAAATTTGTGGTTAAATAAGGGTTGTTTGAATATTATGTCAAAATTTTAAAAATTTTATTTTAAAAGATGGAAAAGATCGATCTTAAGAAAGAATATAGAAAATATTACACCAAAAAGAGAGCCTGAAACAGTTGATGTTCCTAAAGGTATTTTTTTAACAATTACTGGGAAAGGAGCGCCAGGTGAAAAATTATATACAGATTCATTAAATGCACTTTATAGTATTGGTTATTCACTCAAATTTGAGATTTAAAAAGAGAGAAAAATAGATTTTACGGTAATGAATCTTGAAGGTCTTTGGTGGTGGAATAATGTATCATTCAATTTGAAAGAAGAGCCTCCTAGAGATAAATGAAATTGGAAATCGATGATAAGATTACCTGAGTTTATTTATAGTGATTTGTTTGAAAAAAAATGAAGTATCGAAAAAAAGAGTGTATCTGAAGTAAATAAAATAAAACTGGAAATATTTGAAGAAGGATTATCTGCACAGATTCTCCATATGGGACCTTATAGTAACGAAGAGAATAGTATAACTATATTAAACATGTTTATTGAAAAACAAGGCTATAAACATAAATGACGCCATCATGAAATATATTTAAATGATCCGAATAGAACCGCTCCAAAAAATCTTAAAACAATTATTAAATGTCCAATTACTAAATGATGCCGAAAATCAATAATTGTAAAGGTTATGCTCAAGTTGATTGACTACCATGTCCATGAATCACATTCAAGAGATACAATTAATGCGAAAATCATAAATTATGTTGGGGAAGCTGAGAAAAAAGGAATTGTTGAAATCGCTTTCACAACTCATTTAATATTAACTGGTCCAGATGTTAATGTAGGTATTAAAATTTCTGAAATACAAGAATATATTAACCAAATTTTTTTAGCACAAGAAACTACAAAAGTAAAATTATTAACGGGTCTTGAAATTGATTATTTTCCAGAAGAAGAACGGACTATTGAAAAAATAGTAGATGAATAAGATTTTGACATAATCCTTGGAAGTACTCATTATATTAATGGCTTGGACATAGCTAATAGACGTGTAGCTAGAGAATTTTTTTTAAATAGACCAATATCTAAAGGAGTTGATGAATATTTTACGGTTTGGAAACGTGCGATTGAAAGTGGATTATTTGATATAATGGCTCATCCCGATTATTGGCGAAAATATGTTCATTTATTCTATAAAAGACCCTCTTGGCAAGATTATGGACAAGTTGTTTTTGATGCTTTAGATTCGCTAGTTGAATATAAAGTAGGTATAGAAGTAAATACTTCAGGAATAAGACATGGTGTTGGAAGTTTCTTTCCAATACAAGAATTTCTTATTACTGCAAAAGAAGTTGGCGTGGAATTAGTGACTATAGGGAGTGATAGTCATGAACCTTCTTCAATTGGCTTCGGTTATAATGATGCTTGTAATCAATTAAAATTAGCAGGTTTTACTGGATTAAGTTTATTTGAGAAACGAAGAAGCAGAATTGTTAAGTTTGATTCAATTAAAACTCTGAATATTTAAATTATAAAGAGCTAACCAAAAAATTAATACTGTCTATAATTTGTTATAGCAGCTATTCCTCCAAAAGAGTTGAGTAACATATCTCCTTCTTCTGTATTTTTTGAGACAAGTTCAATTTTTGCTTTAGCGTTGTCTGCTAATTTTACTAGATATTCTATGAGATCCTCTTTTTCAGTGACTTCAACGTCTCCACCACATTTTAAACATTTTAAGTTTGATAAATTAGATTCAAATTCTTGAATTTTATCACTATCAACTATTCTATTCTCTACAAACCCACAAAGTTTGCATTTTATTTTATAAATTGTTCTTCTCACTTCTTCACTTATTAGTAATGTTTGTACATTAACACTTTTCAGAGCTTGAATAACTTCTTGTTCACCATAAGTCACTAAACCATCGTCCTCACCAATATGTCTTAAAAATTCTTGAACTACACGGCGTTCCTCGTAATAACGTGCATTCTTGATGATGTCTCTGCTTCTATTGACCATTTCCTTAATTCCTTCAGGACCTGTATATCCAGTGTCAACAGTAGCTAGTATAGTATCTTTCAGTTCATAATGGAGGAAATCGCCTTTGAGAAAATCTTCTTTTGTTGGACCAGGCCCACCAACAACGATTCCTCTTAGATTCGGGATGTCTTTGAAATGCTCTGTAAAATAGTTACCTAGTCGTACAAACCATTCATTTAAGAACATGTCTCTTAATCGTTCGTACCTTCTTGAAGATTGTCCACCTGCCCTAGTTTTCCCAGCAACACCACTTGTATATTCTTTGATAATATCTGTACGATTACCTTTAAGGGTAGCAAAAGTAGCATCTTTTGAATCAAGCACTACTAATCCATAAACATCCTTTGCAGCTAACAAATTAAAAAGTGGATCCAGCATAAATTGATGCTCACATCGATAATAATAGATGCTTATAGGGTCGGGGGGAACAATGACAAAAGTCTGCATGTCGCCTACACCCAATTGGTCACTAGCAATAGTACCAGCAAAGATAGCTAACCCAGTTGGGGGGATCTCCCTGAATAATTTTAAACGTTCCATAACTTTAGTTATGGCATCCTGAACATTTTTCCGAGTTGTCTTTGATTTTATGTTCACTGCTGTACCTAATTCGTTCCTGAGATAACTCATTACCTCACTTACAGCTTTACCAGGAGGAATATACACAGTAACGAGCTCAGTTCCACGTCCTTGAAGTGATTCAAGCTCCTCTAGCATCCGCTGAGCTCTTAACCTATCAAGTGGTGTGTTGTCACTCATTTAGTATATCCCCAATAATGTCTTCACAAAGTTGTAATACAATATATAGATTACTTAAAAAAATGATGTTTACTGAAGTTTAAAGTATTTGAATATCGGATAAACTACACTAAATTTTGGTGCGCCTCTCGCTTTAAGAAAATCATCAAGTAATCCCCAACCAGAAAAACCATCGGATATTTCAGGTTCTAAACAATAAAAAGCTAAATTAGCTAAAGGTTGAGCCAAATCAATCTTATATGTACCTGAGGGAAAGGTTTTAGAGGTTTTTTTAAATCCTCCAAGTAGTTCAGTCATAGGATAAAGAGTATGATCTCCTTTCTGCTGTTTACTAAATGAATCAACAACAAACTCTTCACCATGAGCTTTTACAGGTTCAGTAACTAAATCTACTTTAATTCCATGTATTCTAATTTTATCGATTATGTGGTTTAATTCTTCTGGAATTAAATAACCTCTCGGAAAAGTTGATTCTTTAGTCCCAATTGGCAGGGTTAAATCTTCAACTCCTTCTATTAATATTGGTTCAGTGTCTTCTGATCCAGTAAAAACGAAACTTGTACCGGGTATTAATTTTGTTATTCGGTTTTTGTATACATAGAGATCAGTATAGCCCTTTCTTGCGTATTCTCCTTCAACCCAGTTTTTTAATTCATGGGATTCTGATTTTTCTCTAATACTTTTTACTACTTCTTCGTCAGCTTTTTTACAGATATTTTCTATTTCAATGTGATTATTTGAAGTATATTCTAACAATGCGCATATGTAAGCATAAGAACTGTAGATTCTTTTCTCGAATCCTGGTTGGCTGGGGGTCTCTGTTAAGATCGATAATCTGTTTCTTAGCCCAATGGCATTAGCAATATATTTTGCTTCGACGGTATAGAAGGCTCTTTTAGGATCCCATGTTTTTGGAGGCCAGTCCTTTTTGTCCCATTCAGCGTGAGTATAGACTTCGAGATTAAATTTGTCACGAACAATATTCCTAACTGCGGGGAAAAGAACATCAGAAGTATAAGTTCTAGGATCCGGATGGGCTGTAGGAGTATAAGAAGGTGCATATAATAAAGCGTAAGCATGTTGAACGGGACCCATACAATGTAGATCAAGGCTAACAATTGGGTCCCAACGATTAAGTAGATTATTGCATAGACCTTTCATGTTAGGTGACTCTAATTTAATTGCATCTCGGTTCAAGTCTAAACCATAAAAATTACCTCTCTGCCCCCTTACACCAATTCCTCCAGAAGAGGTGTTTACTGTCCATGCATCGTTACCATCTGGATTAAAATCTGGGCAGCAAGCTACAACCAGATTATTCAATAGATGTTTTAATTTACCAAAAAGCAGTTCACGCATAACAAAAAAAATGGCTTCTTTCCCCTCTGCTTCATCAGGGTGGATTCCTCCCTGAAGATATACTACGGGTTTACCTAGCCGTCTAGCTTCATCAGGAGAAGTTACTCTAGGATTGGATAGAATTATTAATGGTGCAGCTCTTCTTAATTCGGTTATAAACATTCTTTCAACATGCATTAATTCTGTATGCCACATTAATTCGGAAATGAATTCACATGTTTCAAGAAAACTTGATGTTTTTTTGAAATCAGTTTTTTCAGGTATAGTCTTAAAAGGGTCTTTATAGGTTCCATTCCATTCTGGAGGAACTTTTTTCCCCCATAAAATCTTTGTTGACAAGTTAATTCTAATTAATTAGGTTTAAACATATATTTTTGATTATATTTCTTGGATAAAAACTAATTTTGTTAATTAAATCTTATTTATGTTTAGTGCATATTCTTATGAGTTGCTAGTTAATATGTTAAAGAAAGTAACTATAGCTGGTGTAAGTGCAGAACCAGGCCAAAAAGCCTATGGTGTTGTTAAAGTTCCTGACCTTTTCGCTGATGGACAGGATCTTGAGATTCCATTTATTATTTACAATGGAGCTAAAGATGGTCCAAGGGTTCATTTACAGATAGCTCAGCATCCGAATGAAGTCTATGCTTTAAATGGAATTCGTCGAGTGATAGGAGATCTAGATCCTAAAGCATTATCAGGGGTCATCACATTCTGTCTACCCAATCCCGTTGGTTTCAGATTTGGATTATATTATGGTAGAACAATCACTCATGACATTAACCGTGTTTTATCAGGGAATCCTGATGGAACGGTTATGGAAAGGATTGTTAACTCGTGGTGGGTAAATTTTGTAGAAAATAAAGCCGATTATCTAATCGATTTCCATGGAGTACCACAAGAGACGTTTGTTTTTTATGAAGCACATGGAGTATCACCGGATGTACCAAAAGAGGTAAATGATAAGTCAGAAAGAATGGCTAAACTTTATAGTGCAAGGGTATTAAAAAAAGAAACTGAAGCGTATGGAGGCGGAAAAAGTTTCAGAGGAGCTTGTGTTGATCATGGAATCCCAGCCATTGTTCCTGAAGTAGCAGTTGATGGAGCAGACATCTCTGAAACGGGATTGAGAAACATTCTAGTTGACCTAGGAATGATTAAAGGAAAAATAAAGTTACCACATAAACAATATATTCTCAACTGGGAATCAGACACAAAAGCAGCAATTGTTACAAATAAAAAAGCGGGATTTTTCAGGTCATTAGTAAAGGTTGGTGATATAGTAAAAAAAGGAAACAAACTGGGGGTAATATTCGATCCAAGAACTTTACAAGATATTGAAACTTTAACGGCTCATAGAGACGGTTATGTCTCATCGATTCAGCCGTTGCCTGTGAAAAGTGTCTGCGAAAACATTATGCAAATTGACGAAATTCTTGAAGAAATAACTAATACATAATTTTTTTATTATGAAATAATTGTACCATTATGCCTTCCATTTACTGCCCTAATTATTTCTTCAGGATCGGTTCCATCAATAATTATTACAGGTATTTTTTTGTCTGCAGCATATCTAACTGCCTTCAAATCAAATAAACCGTAGTCACCTGGTTTTTGTTTAAACCTTTTTTTAACAATGTTTTCAAGTTGTTGGTAAGTTAATTTATCAAATTTTTTTGCGTCAGTATATTTTCCAGGATCCTTATCGAAAACACCGGGAAAATCTGTGGCGTTAATAATTAAATCTGCGTCAATTGCTCCTGCAAATAAAGCAGCTCTGTAATCAGTGCTGCTTCCAGGCATGTGACCTCCCCCCACTAAAATCTTATCGCCCAAGTGTTTTTTTATTTCTATACTTCTTCTATGTATCCGTTGATCTGCGTCTTGACCTAAAGCTGCTATTAATAAATACCCATTTATATGAGTTGCGAGAATTCCAATCTTATCCTGGATTTGTAGTGTTGCTGATAATTCATTACTTAAATTAATATATTGTCTAGCTAGCTTACCGCCACCACATACAATAATTAATATGTGCCCCATCGATTTTAGACGCTTAAAAATTTCAGCATAACGGATATAGGATTCAGTATCTTGACTCTTAGTGAGAAGGCTTCCACCTAAACTAATTGAGACTTTCATCTATTTCTCTGTTATTTTTATCCATAATATAAAATAGTTGTTAAAAAAAATCATTCAAACGGTTTACTTAAACCATTATTTTAAATATCATTTAATATAGTATGCTAAAATAGGATCTAAATTAAAAATTGATATTGTTTATACATTTCTATTCAAATAAATTATTTATGACTAATGAAGGTTTCAATAAATATCAGGTAGCTAATGTTTTAGCTGTTTTTTTAGTGTTAATTATGAATTCTTTGGTTAATATCATTCCATTAAACGGAGTAACAACAGGGGTAGTATCTGATTATTATCCTAATCTCTTTACACCACCAGGATATGTCTTCATAATTTGGGCAGTAATTTATCTTTTAGCAATAGTTTTTGCGGTTTATCAAGTACGTAAAAATCAGAGACAGTCACATTATTTACAAAAAATTGGTTTCTGGTATCTTTTAAGCTCAATAATTAACATCATTTGGTTAGCTGTTTTCCATTATTCATATGAGGCACCATCATTATATTTAGTTTCAACAGTAATTTTACTATCCCTACTTGGCGTCCTATTAATAATATATGATAGATTAGGAATTGGGAAAGAGGAAGTTACTTTAAACGAGAAAATTGCTGTGCATTTTCCTTTCAGCATTTATTTAGGTTGGATTTCAGTCGCTAGCATTGCGGGCATAGCTTCTGCATTAAATGTAATTTTCCCTAGCCTCTCATATGAGACCCAAGTTATTGGTACAACCTTCATGCTTGTAGTTGTTCTAATTTTAACTAGCCTTGTATTATTTAAAAGAAAAGATCTAATATTTTCCTTAGTAGTAATTTGGGCGACTTCAGGTATAGCAGTTAAACAATCTTCAAATCAATTGATTTATATTATGGCTATAACAGTTGTTCTAGTTATCCTGTTTGAAATATTTCTTATTCCAATAACAAAAAAGAAAAACATTTTTAGTTTCTATTCATCTTAGATTGGTGAAAATTTTTATGGTTGAAACTGCTCCCTACGAAGTCATAAAGATTCTTGAATCCGTTGAAATACGAGATTATCCTCATCTTGTCTTAGCAACAGTATCTGATCCTGGAGATGATAGTTCTTTCAATTTATTATTTCGTTATATTTCAGGAAATAACACAAGCAGCACTCAAATTAGCATGACAGCTCCTGTCATTAGTTCTGAGAAGATTGAAATGACGGCTCCAGTTATTAACAGAAAAGGATCAATGTCGTTTGTGTTGCCTTCTAAATATTCAATTGAAAATGCTCCAAAACCAAAAGATAACAGAGTTTTAGTGCATTTAGAAAAAGCCAAGATGATTGCTGTAATAAAATTTTCTGGTTATGCCAATGAAGATGAAATCGAAAAAAATAAAATGACATTATTAAGAATTCTAGAAAAAAATGGGATTAATATTAAAGGCGAGCCGATAGTTATGAGGTATAACTCACCTTGGACTCCTGGTTTTATGAGAAGAAATGAAGTAGGAATAGAGATAGTCAATTAAAAAAGGAATTAAATGCAAATATGTTAAGGTTGTCTATAAAGAATTTTTCCTGATAAAGCTCCTGTATGTTTGTTATCTTCAACAACAATCTGACCATTGATTATTACATTCATTATACCGTCCGGATATCTTCTAGGTTCTATTTGGTCTCCGTTATCTTTTATTGTTTTAGGGTTCCAGACTGTAATGTCTGCATAAGCTCCTTCTTTTAGTATGCCTCTGTCTTTCATCATGAATTTATCAGCAGGCATTTTAGTAATTTTCCTTACTGCTTCTTCGATTGTTAAAAGCTTCTTTTCCCTTATCATTCTTCGTAGGTAATATGCCATGCCACCAAATGCATTTTGGTTGGGCAACATTAAGGTCCCTGTTTTACACTGATAGTTTTCATCTATTGCAAATGTGTCACAGCCAATCATCATTCTTGGATGCTTAAAATATTCTAATTTTGCCCAATCGTCTTTTGTTCTAGCATTCATGGTTTTTGTCCAAGGATCAGCTTGAAGTATGTCAAATAATACATCCACTGGCTTCACTTTTAGTAAATCAGCAATCTCTTTAATATTTTTATCAACAAATCTCTCGTCTTTACATACTTTTACGTAAAGTTTTTCTGCCCATAAAGGATCACGTTTCGGGTTAACACTAAGCAAATCTCCCGAATTAATTTTCTTTTTAATTTCTTCTCTAAGATCTTTCATATTAAAAGCTTTAGCTAATTGTTCAGGTGAACCAGCAATTTTTTCCCACTGACTAAATATAGCAAATAAGTATGGTGAGGTAAATATTCCTCCTGTTTGATAATGAGGTATAATATCAAAATGAATGTTTACTTTCTCTTTGACAGCGTCATCAATAACCTTAAGAGTCGCACGTATTCCTGCTTCTGTCATTATATCATTGCCATCAGGAGTAACCACCCAACCACTACCCAAATGTGAGACCTCTACAGACATCTTAGCTTTCTTTCCTATCTCGATGACTTCTTGTATACCCCAGATTGGATGAGCAGGCACATCATCGGGAGACATGTCACCTCTAGGTAGACTTCTTAGACTGTGACTGTTATATACTCCACCATATTTAGAAGCCACTTTTGCACATGCAAGAATTTCTTCAAAACTGGCCCACCTACCTGGCTCATATGTTCTACCTACACTGAGACCAATGCAGCCATCTAACATAGCTTGCTCAACCAGTTTTTTCATCTCATTAATCTCTTTCTTCTTAGCATACCTCTTATAATCCATACCCATTACATAGCTTCGAATGTCTCCATGTCCAACCATTGGTGCCATGTTCGGTGATAATTTGGTTTCCTCTACTTTTTTGAAGTAATCAGCCATGGTTTTAAAATTAATTTCCCAACCATAGAGTTCTTTATGACGCACATTGAAGTCGTCTTTTGGTATAAGCCATTCGCTTCTCCCCATAGTTGGTCTAACCTCTTGGTAAATATCTACATAGAACCATGGTTCACCGATGAATTCATTATATGGTCCTGTGCTATCACCACAGTGTCCTCCTACAAAGCTTGTAATGCCTTGCCTAACAAAACTTTCAGCTCTTGGATAATAGAGAATACTCAGGTCTACATGGTTATGAACATCAATAAATCCAGGAGAAACAACATTTCCTTTTACATCTAATATTTTTTTATAGTCACCTTTTGGAAAATCATCTTTGGTGATCTTTTGGATGCGTTCACCTTTTATTGCTAATCCCCCTTTAAAAGAAGGAGCTCCTGTTCCATCTACTATTAACGCGTTTTTAAAAAGAACATCATATTCATCCGACATTTCAATTCTAAAATAATTATTCTTTCTATATTTTAATATTTATTAATATTTAAAGTGATAAGAAAAAAAAACAAATATTTAATGTTTATTAATTCTATCGATTCTATTACTATTTATTATATTTGAAATAATATGTCAGAAAGTTCTTAATAGAAATATCTCTAAAAAACAAAACCCATAAAGAAACGTGTAATTATGTTTTATACATAAAATGACTCCTATTACAAAAAATCGAGTTTATGTTACTCGTGAATTACCTCAAAGAGGATTAAATCGGATAAAAGAAAATTTTGATACTCAAATATGGTCAGAGTATATTCCACCAACTAAAAAGCAATTAATTGAGAAGATAAGAGATGTTGATGCTATTGCTTCAAATGTTTCAGATAAAATAGATGCAGAAGTTTTCGATGCTGCTCCCAAACTAAAAATTGTTTCACAGATGGCTGTTGGATACGATAATATTGATGTGATAGAGGCTACTAAAAGAGGAATATATGTTACAAATACTCCTGATGTTTTAACTGATACTACTGCTGATTATGCTTTTGCATTAATTTTGGCTATTGCTAGACGAGTAGTTGAAGCTGATAAATATGTGAGAGATGGTAAATGGACTATTGGTTGGCATCCTAGTTTTATGATGGGTACTGATGTGAATGGTGCAACCTTAGGTATAATTGGTGCAGGTCGAATAGGTTACGCTGTTGCTAAAAGAGCTAAAGGATTCAATATGAAAATAATCTATAATGATGTTTCTCAACGACTAGAGATGGAAAAAGAACTTGATGCAATTTATGTGGATTTAGAAACAGTATTCAAGGAAGCTGATTTTGTAAGCGTGCATGTCCCGTTACTACCTGAAACAAGATACCTAGTAAACTCTGATAAGCTGAGCTTAATGAAAAAAACTTCATATTTAATTAATACATCACGAGGCCCAGTAGTAAATGAAAAAGCATTATATGATGCTTTAGTAAACAAAAAAATTGCTGGTGCAGCAATCGATGTTTTTGAACAAGAACCTACTCCGATAGATAACCCATTGTTGAAACTAGATAATATTGTTGTCGCACCTCACATTGCTAGTTCAAGTTATGAGACAAGAGAAAAAATGTCAGAAATGGTAGCAGATAATCTAATTACATTCTTTAAAGGAGTAACTCCACCTAATCTAGTAAACAAAGAATTAAAAAAATAAATTAATTAAATTTATTTTACATACTCATCGAAATTCCAGTAGTGTTCTTCTTCCTGTAAAATAATTTCTTCAAACATTTTTCTTGTAGTTGTATCTCCACGTTTCAAAGCTTCCTCTATGATTTTTCTATAGAGAACAATTGCATCGTTCTCTGCTTGCTGATCGAGTTTTAGGAAAGCATCAACGTTATCACCTACTATTGGTAGAGGACTTGGGTTGTAAGCTGTTTCACCACCTAGCAAATATATTCTTTCAGAAATTTTTTCAAGATGATCCATCTCCTGCATAAAGACTTTTTTCAGTAGTTCGCTAACTATTTGTGCTCTATTTTGTTCACTAATGACTTCTAAGGGAGTATTCTTCTTCCGTAAAACCAGTAAACTTGCTTTTTCGTGTTGATTAGTATATTGAATAATTGCTGAAATCTCACTTGCAGCTGCTTTATTCAATAATTCGAAATAATCATCGGTATAAATTTTTAACCATTCAGAAACTTCTCCTTCAGGTTCATTCGGTTCATCAAAGACTTCGACATATTCTTGGAATTTAAAAAGGTGTTTTTCTTCCTCTTCATATATTTTTCTGAAAAGTGCGCGTGTCTCGTGGTCACCTAATCTTCTTGACTCGTCAATGATTTTCCTATATAATTCGAGGGCTTCTTCCTCTGCTTCCACACCTAATTTTGCGAATTCATTTAACGAATTTCCAATAATTGGTTTAGTTGCTTTTGTTGTTGCTTGACCTCCTAAATAGTAAATTCTTTCCATGATTGAACCTGCGTGTTTCATCTCTTGAATAGAAAATTCTTTCAGGAATTTACCTATTGCATCATATGTCGTTTTATCTAGAAGAATGTTTTCGGGTAGAGTTTTTTTCATAAGCTTCTCCATTTTTGTATGTTGAAGCATATATTGCACGGATACTTGTAACTCTCTTGCCACAGCTTGGTTAAGAAGATCAATATATTCCTCAGTTATTTTAACTGCCAATTAATCACTTCCGACAAATAATGATAAAAATCCGTAGAATATTAAAGTATCAAAAAATATACGAAAATTGGATCAAAAAAAATCAATTTCAGTAAAGCATATCATAATAATTATTAACATATATTATCTACGATGTAGATTAAAATTACATGAAGATTATCGTTGTTGGTGCAGGTCTAGGTGGCTTATCTGCAGCGGCATTACTAGCTAAAGATGGACATGAAGTAACTATCCTAGAAAAGAACAGCCAACCCGGAGGAAGAGCACGAGTATACACTGATAAAGGCTATACTTTCGATATGGGGCCAAGTTGGTACCTTATGCCTGACGTTTTTGAGAAATTTTTCAAGGAATTCGATGCTATGCCAAGCGATTATTATAAATTAATGCGTTTAGAGCCAGCCTACCGGATATTCTATAATGATGGGACCACTGTTGATGTTTCAAGTGATTTTGAAAAGAACGTTAAGCTTTTTGACAGTTTTGAGCCAGAAGGTGGAGAAAAATTAAAGCGATACCTAGAGCAAGCGGGGAAACATTACAATTTAGCGATGGATGAATTGATTTATCGTGAATATAACAGTCTGCTTGACTTAGTAAGTGGAAAGCTTATCACTGAAGGTCTTAGGATGCCACTGTTTGGAAGCATCCATGGATTAGTTAGTAAAGAATTCAGTAATCCCAAAAGCCAAAGAATACTAGAGTACAGCATTGGCTTTATTGGTGGAAGTCCCCAAAACACACCTGCTTTATACTACATTATGAACCACGTTGATTTGGATCTCGGTGTCTGGTATCCAATGGGTGGAATAGGAAAAATTGTAGAAGCATTCGTTAAACTCGCTGAAAAAAACGGGGTAAAAATAATTTATGACGCAGAAGTAAATAAAATCGAATTTAAAGGAAAAAAAGCCATAAAAGCAGTCACATCTCAAGACTCCTATGAAGCTGATCTCTTCATAATAAATGCTGATTACGCATACGCTGAAACGAATCTCATAGATGAAAAATATGTTAGCTACGATGAAAAATACTGGGAGAACAGAACCCTAGCACCCTCTGCTATGGTTGCTTATGTAGGAATCAATAATAAGTTGCCACAACTTGCCCATCACAACATCTACTTAGCAGAAGACTGGGAGAAAGGTTTCGACAGCATTTTTAATGCAAAAACACCTTCATGGCCAGAATCACCAAGCTATTACGTGAACGTAACAAGCAGAACCGATGAAAGTCTAGCACCTAATGGCGGTGAATCCTTATTCATCCTTGTTCCTTTAGCAGTGGGTTTAGAAGACGATGAGGAGTCAAAAGAAAAGTTCTATAATAAAATCATGAAGCATTTAGAAGGAGTAGTCGGTGAGCCACTTCTAGGTAGAGAGGTAACTAAAAGGATCTTTTGCGTAAGTGATTTCAAGAAAGACTATAACGCATATAAAGGCACAGCTCTGGGTCTCAGCCACACCTTAACACAGACAGCGATTTTCAGGCCTTCACATAAAAGTAAAAAAGCAGATAACCTGTATTATACTGGTCATTATAACCATCCTGGGATAGGGATGCCTATGGTTGTAATAAGCAGCCAAATAATTGCTGATTCAATTAAAAAGAAAATGGGGAATTAACATAGACACACAGCAATACATGATATTCAAACAGGGTAGTAAAACTTACTTTTACAGTAGCTTATTTTTTCCTACTACGATGAAAGAAGAAGTATTCAACCTCTATAGCTTTGTTCGGGTAGCAGATGATTTAATCGATTGCGTACCACAAAAAGTGAATGAGTTTCAATCATTCAAAGCACGATATAGAAGAGCTGAAGCAGGAGAAATAACAGGCGACGTAGTTATTGACGGTTTTATGGAGCTTGCTGCGAAGAAGAAGTTTAATCCTAAATGGGTAAACGCGTTTCTGACTTCAATGGAGATGGATATTAATATTAATAGTTATCAAACAATGGAGGAACTCGACACTTACCTTTATGGTTCAGCTGAAGTTATTGGCTTGATGATGTTTCAAATTATGGGGTTACCAAAAAAAGCGACGCAATCAGCTAGACTTCTTGGCAGAGCAATGCAATACGTGAACTTTATACGGGACATCTCTGAAGACAACGAGTTAGGGCGAACCTATTTTCCCTCAAACGAATTAAAGGAATATGGATTAAAGTCTTTAAAATACGAATATGTTAAAAATAGGCCAGGAAGATTCTCTCATTTCATAAATAATCAGTTAGATAAGTATCTTGCATGGCAACATGAAGCGGAAAACGGGTTTAACTATATTCCTAGAAGGTATTTGATACCAATAAAAACAGCTTCAGAGATGTATAAGTGGACTGCAACCGTGATCAGAAGAAACCCGCTGATAGTCTACAAACTTAAGGTTAAACCTAGCATTAAACGTTTAATAAGCCAACTAAGTTATAACATGATTTTCACTTATCGGAGATAAGTATTTGAGTAGGGCAATAGACCTCCTCAAATTAGCGTTTCAGTTAAGTAGGTTCCGTTTCTGGTTCTATATAACTGGCCCCTTTACTGTTGGGTGTATCTGGGCAGCTAACAGCTGGATGCAGTTATGGACAATTGATTTTTTCTTATATTTTTTTTACTTCCTCTTCCCAGCTAATATTCTGCTTTATGGCGTAAATGATCTATATGATGCTGAGACAGATCGTTTGAATCCTAAGAAGGGAACAAAAGAGTATCTAATCAACGATAAAGACACCAAAAACATTTGGTCCATACTATGGGTCATTCTTCTACTGAGTTTAGTTTTGGTTCTTCGAATGACAGATAACGTTGAACGCCTTATCTTCGGTAGCTTCATCTTCCTAAGCTGGTTTTACAGTTCTAAACCAATACGCTTCAAAGCCATGCCTTTCCTAGACTCAGCAAGCAACATTCTCTTTGCTTTACCAGGAATATTCGCGTATTACCAGGTTTCAAGAAATTTACCTCCACCACTGATAATTGTTGCTGCATTCGCTCATACAACAGCAATGCACCTATTCTCAGCAATACCAGACATCAAACCAGACAAAGAAGTAAAACTAAACACAACAGCAGTAACACTTGGAACAAAAAAATCACTAATAGCCTGCTTCCTACTATGGACACTATTATCAGCGATCACAATAAGCCAAAGCTCTGGATCAATACTCAGTTACCTAACACTAATTTACCCAATAATGCCACTAGCATTACTATTCACAAAAACAAAAACAGAACAAGTATACTGGTACTACCCCTACATAAACATCACATTAGGAGGAATACTATTCATCTCAGGAGGAATCCAGATACCTTTTCAAACCTAAAAAATATACGAATGGTTTTAAGCTAAACAAATATAATTCATGAGCAGGCGGGGGTTCCCAAGTGGCCAAAGGGGCGGGACTCAAGATCCCCTAGCTCAGGCTTTCGAGGGTTCGAATCCCTC
>JAFGHP010000057.1 GCA_016930055.1 Candidatus Bathyarchaeota archaeon
ATATATTGATATTTATAAATCAATTTTACATGGTATTAAAAAATCTCTTTAATCTAGATATGGTTTTCCACAACAATATTTATGTTTTCTTTAATTTCGATACTAAATTATTTAAACTCATTAATAATATATTAAATGAAGTCAATGTCGATGGATATTCTTGATATGAAAATAATTCAACATTTAACAGATGATGCTAAAAAAACATATCGCGAGATTGCTTTGGATACCGGTGTAAGTGAGGCTACAATAAAAAATCGTATAGATAGATTAATTGAGATAGGTGTAATTAAGAAATTTACTGTTATGTTGGATTATCATAAATTGGGTAGAGCTATTAAGTCGTTTATAGGATTAAAAGTTCGTCCAACTGATATCCAAGCCATTGTTGAGCATATAGGAAAAAATCCTGATGTTCATGTTTTGTATCGAACTAGTGGTGATGTTGATTTATTATTTGAAGTAATTTTTGAGAAAATGGAAGATCTCAACGATTTCTTAGAAAAAGAACTAGCTCTCGATGGAATATTAGGTACAGTTGTAACAATTGTTATTGGTCCATACAAGCGTTGTCCTTGGACAGGTCTTTAACGCCATGTTTCTAATTTTGTTTCTTTGACTATGAATATTGTTAGTCCCTCAATTTTTATTTGATGTTCTTCGAATTCAACTTTAAACATTGTTTCTAAATACCCTCTTAAATAATTTGTAGGCACAGCTAAAGATTCAATTTTTATTTCGTTATCAACTTTAAAAAATTTACCCCAGCCTAAATTTTCTAATTCTTTAAGTACAATTAACCAATTTGCTGGCTTAACTAAATTAATATCACGATATTCAGGTTTCATTACCTTTCTTTTCATTGCAGTTAATTGACCTGCTCTATATGTTTCTGAGTCTGTAAGTAATTCAAAAATATCCAGAAGCATCCCTCTATCCATTAATATTATTCTATCGTTTCCTATTCTATAAATATCAGGAAGCCAATCATGCATTGAAAATTTTTTAAAGAAAACCATGGCTTTTTGTATTGCTTCTTCTTTATTTTTAATAAATCTAGTACGTTCTAAAAACTCCAAAAAATTATAGGCATCATCATCGAGGGAAATTTCTATGCTTCTCATTCTCTCTCATCAAAACAATCCGTCTATAGCTTAAGTCTTACTAATATTATTTTAAAATAGCGGAAATATTTCGAATATAGAGAATAGAATTTATTTTAGGTTTATGACAATTATTTGTTTAATATGAGTGATGATTGGTTCTTTGGTAGAAGTTATAAAAAAACTTCAAGGATTAACCTATTAGTTGTGTTTTTAATTGTTTTAAATGTTATAGTATTAGGATATAGTTCATTAATTTTAGAAAAAGCTAATCAAAAATTGGAGGATAATGAAACATCCTTAATTTTTAGTATTGAAGGTCTAAGAGTTGAGTTAAATGAAGCTAAACGAGAATTATTAGAGCTTAAAAACTTAGTAGAAGATGGCGTTGTTATTGATATTGATAATATTACTATTGGAGATCAAATTAATCTTATCAAGTTATACAATCAAACTATCGAAAGTGTTGTATTAATTTCTGTTAACACCCCGTTAGGTAGAGGTACTGGAAGTGGATTTATTTATGATCCTTATGGAAGAATAATTACTAATAATCATGTAGTAGAAGATGCAACAAAAATTACTGTCACTTTTTTGGATGGAACTATTTTAAATGCTAAAGTTATTGGTCAGGATAATTATTCTGATTTAGCTATATTAGAATTGGAATCAGGATTTCCTAATGGTTTATTAAAACCGGTCATTATGGGAAATTCTTCAGAACTACAAGTTGGGCAAACCGTTGTTGCTATAGGTAATCCATTTGGATTAGCGCATACTATGACTTCTGGGATAATCAGTGCTCTTGGTAGGGAACTTACTGCGGGGAATTATGCTATAGTCGATATTATTCAGACTGATGCAGCAATTAATCCTGGTAATAGTGGAGGACCATTAGTAAATTTAATGGGTGAAGTAATTGGAATGAATACAGCAATTATTAGTGAATCCACTGGAGTAGGTTTTGCAGTACCAAGTAATACAATATTAAGAGAAATACCTAGTCTTCTAGCAATTGGAACTTATGAGCATGCATACATTGGAATAACTGGAGTAGATGTCACGCCTTCTATTGTTAGTGAAATGAGTTTACCTTCTGACACTAAAGGAACTTTAGTTGTGAGTGTTATCAAGAACGGGCCTTCAGATAATGCTGGGATTAAGGGAGGTACAACAAATAAAGTAATTGATGGTATAAACTTGGGTGGAGATATAATTTTAGCTGCTGATGGAATTAAAATGAAAAGTTTTTACGATTTAAGAGTTTACATTGAAAGAACTAAAACCCCTGAAAAAATAATTGAGTTTACATTATTACGTAATAATTCAACAATAAATGTTACTGTTATCCTTGGAAAAAGACCGTAACTTATTCAACTATTTTTAATAATTAAACTCCTAATTTTCTCTGGGCTATAACTCAATAATTTTCCAAACTTCCAGGCAATCTCTTCTTCTACGTTTAATAAATTATTTTCTTTTATTGATTTTTCTTTCATATTTTTAAGATTATGATATTCTTCTAATACTAAATCGTCAGCAGCAAGAAAAATCACTGACTTCCCTTCAGTGAGTTCAGGTGGAAAAAGTTTAGTAGTAAGAAAATCTTTTTCAACAAAAATTTTTACATTATATTCTTGTGCAACAATCTCTGTTGGTTTTAATAAAATATCTAATTCACTTTGAGTTAAAGGTGAGCTTAAAGCTAGTTTTTTACAGCCTGCACCAACAACTTCAGCAAAACCAGCATTTATTCCGAGATAATACGAATAGGTGTCAAACCCTTCAAGATATTTAGCCAATTTATGATTAGTCATAATCATTAAATTACCTATAATCTTATATTTTTTATTCCTTATTTTTTTAATTTATTATTTAATATAACTTTAAACATACTTTTTAAATTAGTAATAACTAGTTAAAATCATGGGTTCTACGAGTAAATTAAGTAACAACTCTCCATTTTTGGTTGCTTTTACCATAATCTTAGCTACATTTATAATTGTGACGCTAATTTTTTTACGGATTTATAGAATACCTTTCTATTATATAGAAATATTGGGGATTAGTAATTCCTTGGTACATTGGTTAGGTTGGATTGGTACTTTATTTATTGCTATAACTGTACCAATATATTTTTTCATTAAAAGAAAAATGCCAAAAAAAATTAGAGGTATGTTAAAAATTCATGTTTTTGGAAATCTTTTATCAGTTACCATGATCTCTATACATTTTGCACATCAAGTTACAAGACCTGCTAGCAATTATCAAGAACTTGGAACAGGTATTGTTTTATATGCTGCTATGATTTTATTGGTTTCTTCAGGTTTTCTTCAATACTTTGGCTTAGCCAAATCGAAAATAAAATCAATGAAATTTTTACATCCCGCGATAGCTTTAACTTTCTATTTAACAATAATAATGCACATTCTACATGGAATATAATAATCCTCGTATCTTAAATAAAAAACAGAATATTTTTCAACAATTTGTAAATATAAAACATTATTAAAAAAATATTTTTATTATATTAAAAAACCCTTTTTCCAAGTCTATATCCTGAAACTTTTAAAAGTTAGGTGTTAATATTCCTTCCACTGAGGGCCCGTGGCCAAGTCAGGATACGGCACCTAGCTGGTTGCCAATATTTGACACCAGCGTGCAAGCCTTCTAAGCCGGAGATCGTGGGTTCAAATCCCTCCGGGCCCGCTTAATATTAGATTTAATAAATTTTATATTGGGGGATTTTTATTTGTCTTTAATAAATTTTGATACTAATCTTTGGTAAATAGATTTAGTATCTGTGATCTCAATTTCTTTTGAATAATCAGATTTTGTTGTACAATCCGCGTCGCATCCTGTTTTAACCAGTTTAATATTTAATTTTGCTACTGGTTCAGGAGAAAAATCACTTAATGGAGTACAATATTTACAATATTCGATTAGTCCACTTATTTTATTATTTTTAAGCCATCGAAGTGCTTCGCCAGGACTATTAAATTCTATCCATCCCCCATCATCTCCAAGCATCCCAACTTTTTTAGTAGGGATATCTGATGGAACAGAATGTATACATTCGCTTCTATGAAGCGTGTTATATCCTGATTTGAAGTCTACATCGATAATATACATAAACATTTTCTTATGATCGTTATTAAAAAGGTTTAACATTGTTTCTTTAAATTTATCAAGAAAATTAATTTTGTAAGATAGTTCCTAATAATATCATATTGATATACAAACATCTGTAACAAAGGTTTATCAAAAACAATTCAAAAGAAATTCTTGATATGTCTTTTCAAGATTTAATTGATCCAAAGCCTAAGAAAGTTTTTTTGCTAGCAAATGAGGCTATTGCTCGAGCCGCTTTAGAATCTGATGTTAAAGTTGCTGCTTTTTATCCTGGTTCTCCTACTAGTGAGATTCTTGACACAATGTACCTTCTCTCTGGTAAATATGATGATATTAAAATGGAGGTTTCTATTAACGAGAAGGTAGCTCTAGAGACCGTCGCTGGGGCTTCAATGGGCGGTTTCAGAAGTTTAACTAGCATGAAAAGTGTAGGTCTGAATGTAGCTAGTGATACATTCTATACTTTAGGATATACCGGAGTAAATGCTGGGTGTGTTCTTGTAGTAGCAGATGATCCACACGCACATTCGAGTCAAAGTGAACAAGATGGAAGATATTTTGCTCAAACGGGTCATGTACCAATGCTTGAACCTTCAACACCAGAAGAAGCATATCAAATGATAAAATACGCTTTTAACTTATCAGAGAAATTTAAAATTCTAGCTCTAGTGAGGACATCTACTAGAGTAAACCATCAGTATGCACCAGTAAATATTGGTGAAGTTAAAAGAAGACCCTTTATAAAAAATAAATGGAATGATGTCAAAGGTAAGTATTTTACTTTAAGTGATACAGCTAGAAGACTTAAAAGTGAAGCAATTGAAAAGTTGATAAAAATTGAAGAAGACTTCAATAGTCTTCAATTCAACAAAATTATTGATGGAGAAGGTAAAGTCGGAGTAATTACTAGTGGGGTATCATTTTTATACACTCTTGATGCTTTAGATAATCTAAATCTTAAAATCCCAGTGCTTAAATTAGGAACAACATATCCCATTCCTAAGAAATTAGTTTCTACTTTCATTAAGAATTTAGATAAAATTATTGTTATAGAAGAATTATTACCATATTTAGAGCAACATATCAAGATTATTGCTAAGGATTCTGATTGTGGTTTAGAAATATTCGGTAAAGAAACAGGTCATTTACCATATGTTGGTGAGTATAATGTCTCAATTGTAATAGATGTACTATCAAAAATATTTGAAAAAAATATTAAAATTAATTATAAAGAAATTTTGAAGAGAAGTGAAGAACTTAAGAAGGTTATCCCGAAAAGATTCCCCGTTTTTTGTGCTGGTTGTCCACATAGGTCAACTTTATGGTCTCTTCAGCAAGCAGTTAAGGGAACTAATTTTGTGTTAAACAATGATATTGGATGTTATTCGATGTTACAGTTAGAACCCTACAATTTAACTGACATGATGCTTTGTATGGGGGCTTCACAAGGTATTAGTAGCGGAATGCAACATGTTCTCAATGATAAAATTATTTCATTAGTAGGTGACTCCACTTTTTTCCATGCCGCTTTACCTGGTTTAATTAATGCAATTCATAACCAACATGATTACACTGTTTTCATATTAGATAATAGTGTTACTGCTATGACTGGTCAACAACCTAACCCTGGATCCGATTTTGGACCCAATAAGGTTGTAGAGATAGATATAGAATCTGTTGTAAGAGGTATAGGTGTACAGAATATCCTTTCAATAAATGCGTATGATTTGAAGAACAACGTTGAACTAATAAAGCAATTCTTAGATAAAGAAGGAGTAAAGGTAATTATTAGTCATGGACCATGTGCACTCTATAATGATCGTAAAAAAAGAGCATCTGGTGTACCAATAATTCCTAACAAGGTAAGCTCAGAGGCATGTAAAACAATTTATGCTTGTGTAAGAGATTTTTATTGTCCTGCAATTGAATTAAATATGGATACCCGTCAAACTGAGATTCAGTTAGATGTTTGTAATGGATGCATGAGTTGCGCGAAACTTTGTCCAGTTACAGCTATAAAATCGGTGGGAAGTGAATTAAAATGAAATCTTATAATATTTTATTAACTGGTGTTGGAGGGCAAGGATTAATGCTATTATCCCAAATTTTAGGCGATGCTTGTACTTCGAAAGATTATCCAGTAGTCGTAGGTGCTCAACATGGTCTAGCTCAGAGAAGTGGAAGCATTTCAGCACATGTAAGAATGGGAGACGTTTACTCGCCCCTCATACCATATGGCTCTGCAGATATGATAATTGCTATGGAGGGGATGGAGGCTTTGAGGTACATTGAATATCTAAAAGAAGGTGGTGTTATAGTCATGAATAGTAGAATTATGCACCCACCTCTAGAAACTGCTCCAATTGTTAAAAATAGACAAGAAAAAAAGGAGTATATAACGATAGATCAGATATTTCAGCAGTTGAAAAAAGTCACTAATAAAATTATTAGTCTCGATGCAAACCTTCTTGCTCTAGAGGCAGGTAATCCTCGAACAGAAAATATTGTATTACTGGGGGCAGCTTCAACACAAAAAGATTTCCCATTAGATTCAGAAACCTTAACCAATGCTATAAAACGTAATGTTCCAGAAAAAACGATCGAAGCAAACTTGAAAGCTTTAGAAATAGGTCGTCGTCAAGCGGAGATATAACCTATTTTTCTTTTACTAAATACTTGTTAGTTAATGCTAAATTCCTAGAGATACTTTCATAATTTATGTTAAAATCAGTTATAGATAATGCTGAATTTCTAGAATTATATCGTTTAATGATTAGAATACGAACATATGAAACAACAATGAGAAGTCTTGCTAGAGAAGGTAAAGTTCCTGCAAGATTTGGCATGTATACTGGTCAAGAAGGAGTCGCAGTAGGTGTATCTGCGCATCTTAAAAAAGAAGACCAGATTGGTAGTACACACCGTCCAGTGGGGCACTTAATAGCGAAAGGCATAAACTTAAACAAACTTACTGCGGAATTATGTGCTAAATCAACAGGTTTCAACAAAGGTAAAGCTGGTTCTTATCACGTTTTTGATCCAGAATCTGGATGTTTAGGTGCAAATGGGATAGTTGGTGCAAGTGTTCCAATGTGTGCTGGCTATGCATTAAGAAACCAAATTAAAAATGATGGATTAATCACGGTTTCTTATTTTGGTGAAGGAGCAAGTAATCAAGGAGGTGTTCTTGAAACCTTGAATTTAGCTGCTTGTTGGAACTTGCCAATTGTTTTTATATGTGAAAATAGTAGCCCAATTATTCAAAGAATGCTGGGTCACGAAATTGATTATCCCCAACTTACTATAGAAAATGTTTCAATTCGTGCAGATGGTTATGGTATACCTGGTTATACTTATAATGGATGGGATGTTGAAGAAGTTTATAGAGTCGCAGGAGTAGCGATTGAAAGAGCTAGATTGGGAAAAGGACCATCACTTCTTGAATTCAAAGTTCATCAATTTGAGGGAAATTTAGAAGGAAGATTGGAAGCAAACGAAAAAGACAGACCTTACTGTCCTATCGATTTTCTTACAAAAAAATTAAGAATAAAAGGAGTTTTAGACAAGGAGATCGAAGAAAAAATTAGATCTCAAGAAGTAGAGTTAGTTCAAAAAGCAGTAGACTTTGCTATATCAAGTCCTGAACCCGAAATTAGTGAGGCTTATACTGATGTTTTTGGAGGTGCTTTTAATGTCTGAACGAATCATTACGATGGCTGAAGCCTTAAATGAAGCAATGTTTAGTGAGATGAATAAAAACCCAGATATTATTTTGTTAGGTGAAAATGTTTCAAGTAGCTTTAGGGGACCTACTAAAGGACTAAAAGAAGCTTTTGGTAGAGAAAGAGTTAGAGATGCACCTATTTCTGAAACATCATTTATAGGTGCAGGAATTGGCGCAGCAATAACTGGTCTTAGACCAATAGTTGAGCTTATGCTTGTTGATTTTGGTTTAGTAGCTATGGATCAAATATTAAATCAAATGGGAAAGACAACATACATGAGTGGAGGTATTGTTAACATCCCGTTAACTTTACGCGCAGTGATTGGCGCAGGTACAAGTTCAGGAGCAACTCATAGTGAGAGCCTATATTCTTTATTTGCTCATATGCCTGGAATAAAAGTGGTTATACCCAGTACCCCTTATGATGCTAAAGGTTTACTAATAATGAGCATCAAAGAAAACTGTCCAAAAATCTTTCTAGAGCATAGATTACTATACAACTTAAAAGGGGTTGTACCTGTTGAGGATTATACAATTCCTTTAGGGACAGCTAAAACATGTCTTGAAGGAACGGATGTTACTATAGTTGCTTGTGGTTTAATGTTGCATGAATCTCTGAAAGCTGCAGAGCTGATGAAGAATGAAATCGATGTCGAAATAATTGATCCACGTACAATATATCCCCTTGACGAAGATACTATCTTAAAGTCCTTAAAAAAGACTGGTAGGTTAATTGTGGTTGATGAAGATTACCGTTTCTGTGGATTTAGTGCCGAAATTGCAGCTCTTGCAGCAGAGAAAGCCTTTAAACATCTTAAAAACCCTGTACACAGATTAACCACACCTAATATTCCTTTCCCGTTTAATCCTAGACTTGAAAGAGAATTATTACCTAACGCGAAAAAAATTGCAGACATTATTAAAAAAATTGTTCAATAAATATTCCTTATTATTAATTTTTTAGAATTTTTATAAAATTTTTAAATAATTAACTTGGAAACTTTTCGTATTTATAAAAGTATATTTAATTATTTTTAGTTTTTATATATTTTCATTACTGAAAAATATAAATTTATATTTACAGTCTAAAATTTTTCCAAATACTTAATATTCTATGTTTATTTTAATTCGAAGGAGTACCACTTGGTTAAATGTGATAAATGCGGAAAAGAAACAGTCATGCCATATAGATGCAATTATTGTGGTGGATATTTTTGTGATGAACATAGGCTTCCAGAATTTCATAACTGTTCAGGAGCTTTTAATCGTCCAAAAAATACTATACCAATTGGTAGTTATACTACCTCCAATAATTCTTATGGAGGCTCTTATACAAGTTCTAGGATAATAAGACCTTATTGGTTCAGCAAACAAGAGATAAGAGACTTGTTTTTTGGAATGTTAATAATTTTATTTGCGCCATTAATTAGGCTATGGGAATATTTTTTTGAGTTTCCTGTTATTGTGGTTAGTGCTATGTTAATATTGACATTAGCTTTTATTCTTCATGAATTAGCTCACAAATTTGCCGCTCAAAGATTAGGATTATGGGCTGAATTTAGGTTGAGTGTCTCTGGTATTATTCTTACTCTTCTTTCATTTTTGCTAGTACAAACCTCGATTTTTCCGGTGATGTTTGTAGCTCCTGGTGCAGTTGTTATTGCAGGAATGTTGAGGTGGGATGAATATGGCAAAGTATCTGTAGCTGGGCCTGCAATTAATATTCTACAGGCAATAATTTATTTCATTATATTCCTATTTACTAATAACTATTCTATAGCTGAATTATCAGTTTATGGAATGGCTGTAAATTCTGGTTTAGCACTATTTAATTTAATACCATTCGGAATCTTTGATGGTATGAAGATTTTTAAATGGAATTGGAAAATATGGATATTACTGGTACTTATAGCTGGTTCTATTTTCGCATTTATATGGTTCTAATTATAAACTTATTTAATTACATCGACTATATTAAGAAGATATGTTCCTCATTTCTGGTCCCGCTTCGAGAGAGCTTGGAGAAAGAGTGGCAAAATTTTTGGGTGTTAATGTACATCCTGTTGAACACCGGTTTTTTCCAGATGGAGAGAGTTATATTAGAGTAAACTTACCTTTGCAGGATAAACATGTAATTATTATTCAAACAACTACTCCAAATCCTGATCAGAAATTAATGCAATTATTTATGATAGCAAAAACTGTAAAAGATTATGGAGCAAAAAAAATTACAGCAGTTGTCCCTTATTTATCTTATTCAAGGCAAGATAAAAGATTTTTAGAAGGAGAAGCATTAACTTTAGACGTAGTTTTTAATCTTCTTGATGCATCAAATGTAGATAATTTAATAGTATTTGATTCGCATAATCCTGATTCTCTAAAAACTATTGAAGAAAAACATAATATAAACGTATATGAATTATCTGCAATTCCTTTATTAGCTAAATATTTTGAGTCAAAAAGTTATCAAGGAGCATTTAGTTTATCTCCTGATAAAGGAGCTATTCGTTTAGCTAAAATAGCCTCTGATCTTTTGAAGGGTGGTTATGGTTATTTCGAAAAGGTTCGTGACCGTAAAACGGGTCAAATAACTATGATAGTTAAGGATTTTGATGTTATTGGTAAAAAAGCAATTGTTTTTGATGATATTATAAGTACTGGTGGTACAATGGCTCAAGCTGTTGCTGGGTTAAAATCACAGGGTGCAACTAAAGTGGGTGTCTCTTGTACCCACGCACTTTTCATGAGTGGCGCTGAGGAGAGAATCATGAACGCTGGCGCTGATTATATAATTGCATCAGATAGTGTTGAGACCGCTTACAGTAAAGTTACAATAGCCGAATCAATTGCTCAAAAAATATTGGAATTAGTTTAGTTACCGATACCTATTATATCTAGTTCTCTCTATTTTAAGTTAGAATATGATAAGCTCTAGAATTAGGATAAAAGTACAGTCTGTGAAATCAGTTAAAGATCTTGAAGGAAGAGAATGTTTCCAGATAGAGTTTGCTGAAGTACGTCAAAGACCACCCGTAATGATGGTAAGTAATCCTGATGTCCCAGATGAAATTGGACAAATGGTAGTTCAAGTAACTAAAAGTTTCCAAAACATGATGCCTGGCATGGGTTCTAAAGATTATGAACTACCCAAATTAACTTTAATTTTAACAGGTGATGAACTGGAAAGTTTCAAGCTTCGTCCCTATCCAAATCAGATATATGAGCTTACTATTAATGATGGCACATTAACCTTTTCAGAAGTTTAACTGAAAACTATTATAACCAACGCTTTATTAATAATTTTTAGTGATTTTAGTGTCTATTTATAACCTTCAATCGAATGAGTGGGACTCTCTTGTTCTTAAAGAAACACTCCCTGTGGTTGTTGAATTCTGGCATCAAAACTGTGTTACATGTTTAAAAATTGAGTCTTATGTAAAAGAACTACCTCAAAAACTAGGCTCTAAAGTTAAATTTATGAAAATGAATGTTCTTGATAATAAAGAAAATAGACGTTTGGCGATACAAAATGGGGTTATGGGTACCCCCACATTCAAAATTTATTGTCGTGGAGTTGAAATAGGTGAAATAATTGGTTTAGAAGCAACAACAGAACTTTATGAAAAAATTTTACAGATACTAAGTAAATGTTCAAACATAGGGTGAACTTCAATATTATACGATGTTATAATTTTAGGTGGCGGATCTGCTGGTTTAACTGCAGCAATTTATACTTCTAGAGCTAAATTAAAGACTCTCGTCATTACTGGTTCGTTAATTGGTGGTCAAATATCATATACGTTCCAAGTTGAGAATTTCCCAGGTTTTCCTGAAGGAATAACTGGTCCAGAATTATCTAAAAGATTTATGTCTCAAGCATTAAAATTTGGTACTGAATTTATTGAGAAAGAAGCTACTGAAGTTAATTTTTCAACTAGACCTTTCAAAATTTTTGTAAATGAATCAATCTATGAATCAAAAGCTGTTATTGTAGCAACTGGTATGATTCAGCGAAAATTAGGCTTAGATTCTGAAGATAGGTTACTGGGTCGAGGAGTATTTGTTTGTGCTACATGTGATGCTCTATTATATGAAGATAAAAAAGTAGCAGTAATTGGGGGAGGCGATTCAGCACTACAAGAAGCCCTTGATCTCAGTAAATATGCTAGACAAGTGTTTTTAATTCATAGAAGATCAAATTTTACTGCCAATAAAGACCTTATCGTAAAAATTAAAAATAATTCAATTATTCAAATTTTAAAAAACACAATAGTTGAGGAAATTTTTGGAGAAAAAAAAGTTGAAGCAATTAAAATAAAAAATTTAGAAAGTAACATTATTACTGAAATAAAGCTTGATGGAGTTCTTATTGCTATAGGTTGGATTCCAAATACTAAAATTTATAAAAATCAACTTGAGTTAGATTCAAAGGGTTATATTTTTTCTAAAGGAACTAAAACGAGTGTCAAAGGAGTTTTTGCTGCTGGTGAAATAATTGATCCAGTTTATAGGCAAGTAGTTACAAGTTGTGGAAGCGGAGCCATGGCAGGAATAGATACAATTCGATATCTCGAATCATTTTAACCATCTACTTTTAATCTATATATTACATATTTTGTTAAGTTGAAGCAATTATGAAGATTACATTCCTTGGAACAAGTGGAAGTATGCCTACCCCTTCTAGAGGATCATCTTCAATTGCTGTCAAGCTGGGTTCAGAAGTTATTCTTTTTGATTGTGGTGAAGGTACCCAAAGACAAATGGTTTCTGCTCATATTAGTTTTATGAAGATTTATAAAATTTTAATTTCACATCTTCATGGAGACCATATTTTAGGACTCCCTGGGCTATTACAGACAATGAGTCTATTACATAGAGAAGACTCACTTGATATTTACGGACCTAAAGGAACTCATAATTTTTTACAATCAATCTTCGATAGTCTTGGAGGTCCAGGATTTAAAGTTACAATACATGAATTAATTGAAAAAGGAGTAATATACCAATCGAAATCCTATCATATAGAAGCAATTCCCGCGATTCATCGAATTGAAGCCTGGTCCTATGGTTTATTTGAAGAGCCTAGACCAGGACGTTTTTACCCAGAAAAAGCTAGAGCACTTCACATCCCTGAGGGTGTTTTATGGAAAAATCTTCAAGAAAATCAGAATATCGAGATTAATGGTCGTATTATTAATTGGTCTGAAGTAGTAGATCCTCCTCGTCGTGGACGACGTTTAATTTATAGTGGAGATACAAGTTACAATGATAATTTAATAAATTTAGCACAATTTGCTGATGTTCTAATTCATGAAGCAACTTTTACTGAAGATTTAATTAATAGAGCTACTGACGATGGTCATACTACGGCAAAACAAGCTGCAGAATTAGCATTAAAAGCTAATGTAAAATTATTAATATTAACACATATTAGTTCAAGATATAGTAATCCTGAGCAAATCCTTCAGGAAGCACAAACCATTTTTCCTAATGTTAAAGTAGCTCATGATCTTTTAGAACTTGAGATACCTTTCACCGATTAACCAAGAACCCTTTTTAAGTTTTGAATACTCACAAATTTAACATAGGTTGGTATAATGATCAAACTTAAAGAAAATATATATTGGGTAGGTGCCGTAGATTGGAATATTAGGAACTTCCATGGTTATGTTACACATAGAGGTTCAAGTTATAATTCATATTTGATTATTGATGAGAAAATAGCTTTAATTGATTTTGTTAAAGCATCTTTTTCAGATGATCAAATTACTCATATTAAAGAAATAATTGATCCAAGTAAAATTGATTTTATAATAGTGAATCATGCTGAACCAGATCATTCAGGTTCAATCAGAAAGTTAATTGAAGCAGCTCCGAAAGCAGAAGTTATCGCAACAGAAAGATGCATTAAAACATTGAAAAAATATTATGGTTCAGATTTAAAAATAACCTCTATAGAACAGAAACCAGCAATTAAATTAGGTAAAAGAAGTTTATCTTTTGTACCTGTGCCAATGGCTCACTGGCCTGATAGTATGGTTAGTTATATGCCGGAAGAAAAAATTTTATTCAGTAATGATGCTTTTGGACAGCACTTAGCTTCAAGTGGAAGGTTTGATGACGAAGTGGATTCTTCTGTGTTAATGTTTGAGGCAACCACTTATTATGCAAATATTTTGATGCCTCTCTGGAGAAGTGTAAAAAACGCATTAAAAGCTCTTGATGGTATTCCCATTGACATGATAGCTCCTAGCCATGGTGTTATATGGAAAAAAGATTTAGGAAAAATTATCTCTGCTTATCAGAAATGGGTTGCTGGAGAGACTAAACCCAAAGCAGTGATTGTTTATGATACAATGTGGGGAAGTACTGAAAAAGTAGCTAAGGCTATAGCTGAGGGTATAATTTCTAAAGATGTTGAGTTAAAGGTTTTCAACCTTGGTGCTAATCATAATAGTGATGTCATTGCAGAAATTTTGGAAGCTAAAGCAGTTTTAGTAGGAGGACCTACTTTGAATAATAATGTGTTCCCAAGTGTTGCGTCTTTTCTTGCATATCTGAGGGGATTAAAACCTCTAAATAAGATTGGAGCTGTTTTCGGAAGCTACGGTTGGGCAGGAGGGGCAAAAAGGATAACTGAATCAGAGATGCAAGCTGCAGGCATTGAATTAATTCCTAATGAACTAGACTTCGTTTATAGACCAGATGAAAATGAATTAAAGGCTTCATATTTTTTTGGTCAATTAATTGGGGAAAAAATTCTTAATTCTTAATATTTTTAAAATAAGACTAGTCCTCTCATGTAAAGACTCATTTGCAACCATGTAAGCATTGTACTAATTATTGCTCCTGCTGTAACTTGCATAATCGTATGTGCTTTTAATTCAACTCTTGCCCAGGCAACAGGAATAACAAAAAGGAATAGTGGAATCATAGTTAAACCTAATAAATACACTAGTGCAGTTACTGGTCCAGTTATGCCTGAAGCGTGTATACTAATTTTCCATTTAAAAGTTATTATAGTTAATACTAAACTATTAACGAAGTAACAGGTCATTAATGCGGTGACCATTATTGGAGCTTCAACCCAAAAGAGTGAAAGTGAACCCATTAAGTAAAATAAACTTGTCCAAAGAAACGGAATAAAACGTTGTTCTTTATTGTATGCATAAAAATCTTCAATTAAGTTTAGTTTTAAAAGTATGCCTACCATTATTAATGGTAAAACACACCCAAATAAACTAGTTATTCCTATTAATAATGGTGTTTTAGGTGTACTTTGTCCTAATATTAAAAGTATAAATGTTATCATGGTAATTAAAGGTGCGTTTAATGCCGCAGATACCACGGACGCAATTCTTTTTTTGTTCAAAAAGCATTCTCCATAAGAGATATTTACTACAACAAATTACTTACTGCTTTTTAACACTTGTCTTTTTAAGTGTTCACAGCAACATATTTTTATACCTTTTTCATTTTTACCAACCATTAACTCGCATTCTTCTGCTGTTGATACTATACACATAGGACATTTTTCTATACTTTCTTTCATTTTTTTATCTCCTTTTTTTCTTTAAAATTCTTTATCGCTTCATGAAGAGCGTCTGCTGCAAGATTACTGCAATGCATTTTTACAGGTGGAAGCCCATCTAAAGCATCAGCAACACTTTGACGCGTTATGTCCATTGCTTCCTCAAGTGTTTTACCTTTAGCTAATTCAGTTGTCATGCTACTTGTAGCAATTGCTGCTCCACATCCATATGTTTTAAATTTTATGTCTTCGATGTGGTTATCTTTAACTTTAATGTACATGGTCATCATGTCGCCACATACTGGATTACCGACGCTACCGATTCCATCTGCGTTTTTAATTTCACCAACATTTCTAGGATTTTTAAAGTGATCTAATACTTTGTCACTATACATTTATTTTAGCTCCTCTGGGGTAATTGGGGACATTGCTCTGAGCTTTTTTACTATAGCTGGGAGTTTTGCCATAATGTAATCTACTTGCTCATTATTATTACCTTTTCCAAGTGTAAATACTAGGCTACCATGAGCTTCTTCATGTTTTAAACCTAAAGCAAGTAAGCAGTGACTAGGTTCAAGTGTTTTTGCTGCACAAGCAGAACCTGTACCAAGCTGGATGCCTTCTTGATCTAAACTAAGGATTAGAGCTTCCCCCTCAATATAGTTGAATCTAATATTTGCATTATTTGATAACCTTTTAAGAGGATGGCCACTTAAATAAGATTCTGGTATAGTGCTAGTAATTCTTTCTATTAATTCGTCTCTAATTTTTTCAAGTCTTGTGGTTTCTTTAAACATATCTTTTTTAATGATTTCTGCTGCTGCACCAAAACCAACTATACCAGGTGTATTTTCGGTTCCGCTTCTTAATCCTTGTTCTTGTCCACCTCCAATAATTATTGGACGTACACGCAGACCTTTCTTTATATAAAGCGCTCCTACTCCTTTAGGTCCATATATATCATTACTACTTAATGTTAAAAAATCAATGTTTAGGTCTTTTACATCTATCTCCATTTTCCCTAATGCAGCAGTTGCATCTGAATGTATGTAGGATCCTTTCTTATGAGCAATTTCAGAAGCTTCTTTAACAGGTTGAATTGTTCCAATTTCTCCATTAGCAACCATTACGCTAGTAATAACTGTCTTTTCATTAACGAGTTCTTCAAATTTATCTAACATAATTATCCCACTCGAATCTACTGGACATTGGAACATCTCAAAATTTTGTTTAGTTAATTCTTTGCAAATATTTATAGTACTGATATGTTCTATTGCCGTTGTTACAATCCTGTTACCTTTATTTTTGTAACGAATGGCACCTCCAATAATAGCTAAATTTGATGCCTCTGTAGCACTACTAGTAAAAATAATTTCGGAAGGTTCAGAATTTATGAGAGCAGCGATTTGTTCTCTTGCTTTATTTATCGCTTTTAATGCTTTGAAACCTTCACTATGAAAACTGCTTGGATTACCAACATGTTCATTAAAGAAGGGTAGCATTTCTTTAATTACACGTGGATCTACATTAGAACCCGAAGCATAATCCATGTAGACTTTCATATTAGAACGCCCTTTGATTGTTTATTGTATTGTTGTTTTAAAACGTTGGTAAATATTCATTAAAATTTATGTATTTTTATAGTTGTTTCTTCATTTTTATATAATAGTAGCTAGTATTTAGCTGCACTAATGTGGTATTAATGGAGTCGTTAAAAGTTTTTCCAAACCTAGAAACTAGGGTTTTGTATCTAAGAGAGATGACTCAAAATGACCTTGAGTTTTATTATAATCATTTTAATAAACCAGAGATTGTTATTGGCACTTGTTTTCCTGGTCCTGCTTCTTTGGATATTGCTAGAAGAGAATTTGAAAAATTTATTCGAGGTCCTTGGATTAACAACACTGGTTTAAGATGGGGAATTATGATGAAAAATGAAACAAAATTAGTTGGTACGTGTGGTTTTTATGATTGGAATCATGACTCTAAACGTGCTGAAATCGGTTATGATCTTGATCCTGCTTATTGGGGAAAAGGAATCATGACAGAAGCTTTAACAGAAATTATTAATTATAGTATAGAAAAAATGGATTTAAACCGGATTCAAGCTATAATAGACTCTTATAATTTAAGATCAATGAGGTTAGTTGAACGGCTAGGATTTAAAAAAGAAGGAGTTTTTAGGCAAAGAAGCTATTTTAATGGTGAATTCCATGATGATGTATGTTTTGCTTTACTGAAAAAAGATTGGATTAAACGATAGCTAATAATTGTTTGGTATCCTTTTTATCTAAGCTATATTAAGTTAATCAAGCTTGTCTGAGGTTAATGTATTCAAGTCCCTATGCCGACCAGTTCAACGTCTTTTAGATGAAAGAGGATTCAATGAACCAACAGAACCTCAGAAGAGAATTATTCCTCTTATTCTTGAAGGTAAAAATGTTTTATTAATCTCAGCAACTGCTACTGGGAAAACTGAGGCTGCAATGCTTCCAATTATGGATAGATTTTTAATGTCCCCAGAAAAGATTACAGGGATTAGTATTCTATACATTACACCTTTGAGAGCTCTAAATAGGGATATATTGGATAGAATGACCTATTGGTGTAATAGACTTGATATTAAATTAGGTATAAGGCATGGTGATACTGGAACAAAGGAGCGGAATTGGCAACGCATCAGTCCACCTAATATGTTAATTACTACTCCTGAGACTTTACAAGCAATTATACTTGGTAGAACCTTAAAACAATATCTTCGTAGTGTAAGATGGATAATAATAGACGAAATTCATGAGTTAGCTGATAATAAACGTGGTAGCCAACTGAGCTTAGCTTTAGAACGGATAAGAGAATTAGCTAATAACCCTCCTCAAATGATTGGTTTAAGTGCAACAATTGGTAGTCCCGAAAAAGTTGCTAACTTCTTAGTTGGAGTAGGACGTCCAGTAGAAATTATTCAGATTTCTGCTCTTCGTGAAACAATGTTTGAAATTATTTTACCTGAGCCAGATATCCAAGACTATGAAATTGCTACTCAATTATTTACTCATCCAGAAGTTTCAGCTCGATTAAAAGCTATGAGAAATTTAATAGAGGAACATAAAACAACTCTAATTTTTACTAATACAAGATCAACAAGTGAGGTTTTAACTAGTCGATTTAATCTTTGGAACACGAATTTCCCACTTAGTATTCATCATGGAAGTTTAGCTAAAACAAGCCGGATAGCTACTGAACAAGGATTAAAAAGTGGTGAATTAAGAACAGTAATATGCACTAGTAGCCTAGAACTGGGTATTGACATTGGGAATATTGATTTAGTTATTCAATATAATAGTCCAAGGCAAGTTACTCGACTCTTACAGAGAGTAGGTAGAAGTGGGCATCGGTTAGGAAGAGTGTCGAAAGGTATAATTGTCAGTTTAAACAGTGATGATGCCTTTGAATCTATGGTAATATGTCGTAGATCCCTAGACGAGATAATGGAGCCTTTAAGGATCCCGGATAAACCATATGATGTTTTAGTGAATCAAATAACTGCTGAGCTTTTACAGAGAGGTCGAATCTATTTCCTACAGGTTCTTAATTTATTTAAAAATGCATATCCTTATGCTAATCTTACTATTGATGATATTAAACTTGTAGCAAACTACATGCATGATAGATATCCTCGTCTAGCCTGGGTTAATCCTGAGGATGAAGTCATCCTCCGTCCAAGAGGAACTCGTAAGACAATCTACAATTATTTCTTCAACAATCTTAGTATGATACCAGACGAAAAAGATTATCTTGTATTAGATGGAAAGGATGATAGCCCTGTAGGTATTTTACAGGAAGCATTTGTAGCTGAATATGCAAAACCTGGTGTTAAATTTACTTTAAGAGGTAGTGTTTGGCGTATTTTAAATATATATAATGATAAAATATATGTTAAAGCTGAAGATGACCCAACAGGAGCTATACCAAGTTGGATTGGAGAAGAGATACCAGTACCATATGAAGTAGCTCAAGAAGTTGGTGAAATTAAGGCAAATATAGAGTCTAAATTAATTTCTGGTTTTTCTCCGCAACAAATTTCTGAAATGCTTTCAGAAAAGTACCCTGCTAAACCCGAGACTATAATGAAAGCGATGAAAGGAATTGTCGAACAGAATGATTCAGGTTTTCCTGTTCCCACAAATAAACGAATAATTCTAGAAAATTGGGAGGATAATGTGTTAATTCACGCAAACTTTGGTACTCTAGTAAATCGTACTTTAGCTAGGTTAATTGGGTATGTCCTTAGTGAAGAAATAGGTTATCCTGTAGGTGTCCAACAGGAAACTTATATGATCTCAACACAGACTGTTGGAGAAGTTGATGGAAGATATATTTTAAAAATGTTAAAAACTCTAAGCAAATCTGATTTAGAAACAAAGTGTATTGAAGCAGTTTCTAAGACAGGTATGTTTAAAAGAAGGCTAATTAATGTAGCCAGAAAAGCAGGCGCTCTTAGTAAGTTTGCTGACTTTAGCAATGTAACCTTGGGTAGATTAATAAAAAGCTTCGAAAATACTGCAATTTACGAAGAAGCTTTGAAAGACACAATAAGGTTAGATATGGATATTAAGCAGACAATTACAGTTTTAAATGAAATATCATCTGGAAATTATGAAGTTATTTTGTCAGAATCCGATGAACTTTCTCCTTTAGGAAAAATTGGTGTTGAAAGCATTAGTATGAAAACCGACATTATTCCCCCAGATAGAATAGATAGAATAATTTTAGAATCTGCAAAGGTTCGTCTATATAGTGAAACAAGGGTATTAGCATGTCATGGAAAAAACGATTGGTTAGATGATAAAAGGATTAAAGATCTAGAAGAAGTGCTAATTTGTCCGATCTGTGGTTCTAAAGAAATTGGTATCTATGATAGAAGCATTGAAGAAGTACAAGAAATGCAATATCTCGAGAAGAGCCGTAGTAAAAAAGAACGCCCTAAATGGTGGGATAGAGGCAAAGACATTAGTAAGCTGGTATCAATTTATGGACGACGTGCAGCAATAATTGGTGCTGCAAAACGAGTTGATTTAACCACAGCTTGGGATATATTAGCTGAAACTGAGGGAGAATCAGACGAATTCTTTACTCATATAATTGAAGCTGAACGAGAATCTTTAAAGAAAAGATTCATATGATTTTATTAAATCACTTTAATACTTTGTATATGCAAGTAAATTTATGAAACTTATTGGAATGCTTACAATTGGACAAACACCGAGAAATGATATTCTTTCAAGTATAGAAAGTGTATTAGATAAAGATATTAAAGTAATAGAAGCAGGTGCATTAGATGACTTTACGACTAATCAGATTCAAGATTATGAGAAACATCCTGACGACTATATTCTAGTAACAAAAATCAAAAATGGCAAAGAAGTAAAACTACCTAAAAGAATTTTAATACCTTTATTGCAGAAAAAAATTCATGAATTAAATGCAGTAGGTGTAAATGTAATTGTCATAATGTGTACTGGTAAATTTCCACCATTTATATCAAATTGTCCTGTTGTTACTCCCTCAGAAATTTTACATGGAGTTATTGAAGGCGTTTTAAAGAAAGGAAGATTAGGAGTAATATATCCCACTCATGAACAAGTCACATTTCTAGAATCAGAATTTAGTAGAGAGGGTATAAGCCTTTATGGAGATTGGTATTCACCTTATCTCAATGATGGATCCCTAAATTCTTTAATTCAAAGACTACTAAAAGAAAACCTGGAATTAGTTTTTTTAAATTGTTTTGGATTCGATAAAGAACTAAAAGATATTATTTATAAGAATTTAGGAATACCTGTTATACAAGCAAATACTCTTATTGCGAGAATACTTAACGAATTGGTTTAGATGTTTTATCATCATCAAATTCTGGAAGTTGATCTCCAGGAATTGGCCCTTTCTCCTCCTCCTCATTAATTAATAATTCATTTTTTATAGCAATTTTTGGTAAGTTTCTCTTTTCTTTAAGATTTTTTGCTACTAAATATATTTCTGCACTGCTTTTCCTGCTAGCTTTAGGTTTTACTATATGGACTTTCTCAAATATATTACGGATATCTTTAATATATGAATCATGTTCTGGACCCATGAAAACTTTAACAATCATCCATCCATCTTTTTTTAGAATTTTGTCTGCGATCATTAATGCTATTCTAGCTAAGTATATTTGTTTAATATCATCTAGCTCCCAAATACCAGTGACATTTGGTGCCATATCGCTGAGAATTAAATCTGCTTTTCCTTCAAATTTTGCGATAATTTCATTTTGTATTTCAGGATCAGTTACATCACCTTGAATAGTCTCAACATTTTCAGAATCTAGTGGGTCAATCTCTTTTAAATCAACTCCTAACACTAGGCCTTCTCCTTTAATTGATTCAGAAGCTACTTGTAACCATCCCCCTGGTGCGGCACCTAAGTCAAGAACCTTTTTAGCATTCTTAAAGAACTGGTACTCTTTGTCAAGTTGTTTAAGTTTGTAGCTAGCTCTACTTCTATAGCCTTCTTCCTTAGCTTTCTGGTAATAGTATTCAGTTTTTCGCTCATGAATCCATCTTGGCATCTTATTCACAAGTTCCGATTTTATTATACCTTAAGAATGTTTTCTAATTCTAAGATATTTGCGTTTGTTTTAATTCCTCTTTCATTAAAATGTGTTCTAACCGCTTCAAATCCAGAATCTTTTATTTTTTCAATAAATTTCTCTAACGAAGTCGAAGACTGGTTTATTTTAGAGCAGATTTCATCTATATTATAAAAAGTTATGGGTGCATTAACTTCTTCCTTTAATGAATGTAAAAGTCTAGCAAGTCTCGGGTCACAGTAAATATTACTATTAGAATAATGTTTTTGGATTTCTTCTAGAAAACATGAATCAGATAATTCACCTAACCACATTGGACCTCCAACCATCATTTTATTTCCACATACATTGCATTTCCTAGATATTTTGAGGTAAGGTCCTTTCATAATTTCTCTATGTAAGCATTTTTGACAGTGGACAATATATCCTAATTCAGAAATAGTAGAATCTGCATTTTTTGCACCATATTTCATAGATAAATTTACCCTCCCATAATGGTCTATATAGTAACTTAAAACGGGTCTAGCACTCATCTCATGAATTGCTGCAGATTTTACTGATGCACCTATAATTAATCTAAGAGCAACTTCATGCGAGTATGATACTTTTAATGGTTTTCCTCCATACTTTCTTAAACATGCAAGAGGACTTACTCCACAAAGTGGAGCCATATCGGTTGCTGTTAAAGCAATTAAACCCTCGTCTTTAATGCTTCTAATAGCAGAATCTAAAAAAGGAGTAGGAGAACCATATGGGTCAACATCTATGTAATCAAATCGATTCATTGGATTACTATGTATATTCATTAATAGATTAGCGTCCATTAATCTTACACGAATTTTTTCTCTTACATTATTTCTATTTATATTCTCAACTGCTAGATTAACAGCACTTGGATTTAGGTCGCCCATTACAATATTTTCTGCTTTCGCTTCCAAAGCTAAACGGACTCCCCGTACACCGCTACCACACATTGGTTCACAAATTTTTATTGGTTTAGATATCTTGTTTTTTAAATATTGAAGACTTAATACTGCTGTGTCTCTGTTTAACCTCATATTTGGATTATAAAATACGGCTGCACGACTTCTTAAATGATCAATTGGTTCATTATTTTTTTGTATAAGTTTCGGAACTAGTATTCTTGCATTACCTTCAGAGACCTCTTCTATAGGAAACCAGAAACTCATTATAGTCATTAAGGTGTTAAAGAATTTAATCTTTCTTTTTAGTATCCATTTTAATTTTAACAAATTTTAATTAAGTAAAAATCTGGAATTTACTATTTTTAAAAATTTAATGCTTTATTAGTAATCTATTTTATTGACTTATAAAATAAATAATTAAGTTAAAATTATTTTATTACTTTTTGCCAAATGATGAAGGTCTAGCTAACGATATCTTTCAATACGTTTTAAAGCTATTTTAATATTATTTTCAGCTTCTTCGTAAACTGGAGCTCCATGACCCGCTAATATAATATCTACTTTAAGTACTGAAAGTTTTCTAATTGAATTAATTAGTTGTTTGTAACTTCCTGATTCTCCCATAAAAGTACCAAAGTTGCCTTCAGGAAAAACCGTGTCTCCACTGAATAATATTTTCTCTTCTTTAGCATAAAGGCACATCCCTCCTTCTGTGTGCCCTGGCGTCCAAATTACCTCTAAAGGCCACAATTCTGTTTGAATTATATCACCTTCTTCGACTTTAACTAATGTGTCACCGAGATAAGTAGCAATATATTTTGTGTCTTCTAGATGAACATAGATTTTAGGTTTTGCTTTTTCTAATATTAAAAAAACACCTGATGCGTGATCGTGATGTGCGTGAGTAATTATGACTTTATCTACATTCTGAGGTTTTATGCCAATTTCCGTAAGTTGTGGCCATACTGGATTCATCCAGTTACCTACACCGGTATCAATTATTGTTGCTTTCTCTTTACCTATAACATAAATATTGCTACAAAGTCCTTCTCCATATATCATATGGACTTGTTTTAGTTTTGGGTGTTGATCCCCAAGATTAAATATTTTAGGCAAACTTATCTCTACCTCTAAAGTAAAAGTAGGTTAAAAACGTTCTAGCTTTCTTTTATTAAATGTAATTTTAGAACTAGAAAATTATCTTCATAGTCATAATCTATAGCATCTAAAATGAATCCTTTTGGTATTTCGTATGTTTTATTGAAGTTTTTATCTATGTTGCTTTGAAGTAAAATTTTTGTTTCTTCTGTTTCTATAAATAATGTTCTTTTTATTTTTTCTGGGAGTTCAGTGGTTATAATGTATTCAACTGAAGCGATACTCTCTCCACTTTGAGTTTTGCCTTCTTGTATTGTCATAGTACTTTCTTCAACATTATGATTAGGTTTTAAATGCGTGTGAATATACCATGGTAATAAGCTTGCTAATATTACTATACTAAAAAAAATAAAACTGTATAAACTAGCGATACCTGTATTCACGTTACCAATTATGAAAGGGAATATTATAGTAACTGTTTCAACTGGTAGGCCTGCAACAATCGATGAAGCCATTAATGATAATCCTAATAAAATAAATAGGATTCCCGTCGCTAAAATTATTCTTTTTTGGTGTCTCTTTTCTTCAACCTGTTGTTCAAGGCAATCTAAACACATTTGAGCATCTTCATCATAACAGTCCAAGCATACTTTACATCCACATTTTGGGCAAATTATATTTGCATTATCTCCCCCACATACTGGGCAATCGTTGTTTTTCATTAAGTCACCACTTGATAATGCCAGCAAATGTCGCAACAAATATTATGCTTGTTATTATAACTCCTATAGTTAGAGCAAAAAGAATTAGTTTACGACTATCATTAATTTTTTTTACTGTTTTACTTAAAAAACCAATCTTTGAATGTTCTACCTCTATTTTTTCTTTGCGTAAACTAAGATATACCATTATTGCACCTAGCCATGCTACAAGAAAACCGACACCAAAGAGGACACCTGAGAAGCTCATGTAAGTCTCCTCAAGAAAGTTATGAGGAACATCTTAAACCTTTCTAGATCCTCCATAGTGAAGCTTTTCCTAAATATTCGCTGACCTCCCATTCTTTCACAGTAACATTGTCTACATCAACAATAAAGATTGAGTGTAATCGTGCATTTCTAATTTCTTCTAGGGTTACTGGAGGATGTGTATAGTATAAGTCGCAAAGTTTTTTAATAGCTAAAATTTCCTCATCGGTTCTGAATCTTGGTGGTTTTGTCAAGCATGGTGGTATTTGTAGAATATAATATGGTGGTGTGCCTAAAACAAATTTACTTGAATATCCACTATATCTTACTATTTTACTCGCTACTCTTGCTTTCAAATAATAAAGAGGATCAACTGCATTTTCTGGCGGTACAAAACCAGTTTCTAATTCAACCATGAGCGTTCCTAGACCTTTTTCAGCTGCAACATCTACCGAGATCCCATTCACACCTTCTTCAATTTTAACATTAAATCCTGATTCAATAAGGTGTGCTGCACAGATTAACTCCATTACAGAATGATTAATTTTAATCCTATTCTCTTTGTGTTTCTTCTCTAGATCATTACGTAATTCAATAATTTTAGATATATATTGAGAATCAATTGATTTCAAAATTTTTTGTACAACTGAGTCTATATCTTTCATAAATACTTCTGTTGCGTCTTTAGAACCCATCTTAGCACGCTTGCCTTTATTCTCATCATATGAGAACAACTAATAAAAATAATCGGTTGCTATTATAAAATTTTAATAAAAATCATTAAAATTGGATAAATTATTCAATTATTTTGTGACCATTATTTTTTTTGGAAATCCATAACTTTCAATGAATAAACAATTACTTACTTTGTAAAGATGGCTTTTACATTTACAATCTGAGCATCCAAAACCATTTATTGGTACACCTACTTTGGATATTTCTTCAGAAATTAAGCACTCCAACTTCTCTACAGATTCTTTAATAAATACAGAATCTAAGTTAACATTCGGTGATTTTAAAAGATAATCTATATGCCAATGTGTTACTGTAGTCTTATTTTTGTTTGTTTTTATATGCCTTTTTACTCTAGGTTCAATTCCGTTCATAGCAGATCCAACATAAATGTAGGTTCCTTTTTCAATGAGTTTTTTACCTAATGCTCCAATGGTTATTTCTATATCTTGTAAAACTTGAATACATAAACAATAGGTTCCTGGTTTACTCATCTTAGTATATTGATTTGTATAGTTATAAATAAGGGCAAGTGAAAATATCCTTTAACTTCTTATTCTTATAATGTAATTATTCATAGATTGAAAATGGGCCTAAAACTGAGGGACGAGTTTCCTTTATGTAAAAAGTATATTTATTTTGATTGTGCTGCACAAGGTGCAATGCCTCTTACGACAATAAAAACAATTCAAGAATATGAAATGGATTTAGTAGCTTTGTATAAAGCAGAAACACCTTGGAAAGATTCGTTGAAAAAATGGGAAGAAAAACGATCTAATTCTAAGAAATTATTTGCAGAGATTATTGGGTGTCAATCTGAAGAAGTTGCTTTTGTTAGTAATGCTACTAATGGGTTAAACACAATTTTTGGTATGATTCCAATCAAGAGAGGACAGAATGTTGTAACAACTGATATGGAATTTCCTATGTGCAATGCATTAGTAAATAGTCAAAGACGTAAAGGTGCTGAACCACGTTTTATTAAGAGTAAAGATGGTATAGTAACTCTTGAACAATTTGAGAAAACCGTAGACGATAAAACTGCAGTTGTTATGGTGGATCATCCTACTTGGTTTAATGGCTACACTTATGATTTGAAAGCTCTAAGTGAATTAGCTCACAATCACGGTGCTAAACTTGTAATTGATGTTACACAAGGTGTTGGAAGCATTAATTGGGAAGCTAAAAAATGGGGTGTAGATTTTGCAGCTACTAGTACTTATAAATGGCTTATGGGTGGACCTTATTCTCAATCTGCTGGCTTTATGTATGCTAATAAAGAATATTTCGATGACTATCTACCTCCTGTTGTAAGTGCCTCAGCATATGAATTAACCCCTAATAAACAATCAAAAAACTCTGTATATTTCACCTATAATGTCAAATCTAAAAAAGGAATTAACCGATTTGAAGTTTATAACCGTTCAGAAATCGCTTACGTAGCTGTTGAAAATTCAATGAAGCTTATTTTGAGTCATGGAAAGAAAGAAGTTGAGAGACAAGTTAAGGATGTAGATAATGCTATAGTTAATGGTGCCTTAGAAGCTGGTTATGTTTTAGGTACTCCTGAAGATGAGTCTCAAAGAATGTATGTAAGTCTTAAAGTACCTGAACCTGAAAAAATTCCAGGTAAACTCTATGAACATGGAGTTATAGCGAGTTATCGTGTTGGCGGTCTCCGAATTTCTCCGCATTTTTATAATACTGTTGATGAAGCTGAGAAGTTTATCTCTATTCTGAAAAAGGTAGCTCCTATTAACTAAATACTTTTCAATCCTCTATACCTTCTTTTTTTGTTGGGTGGTTCTTATTGAAGGTGCTTGTTGTTGGAAATGGTGCTCGTGAACATGCAATTGCTAAAAAACTCTATAATGATGGAGCTGAAATAGTTTCAGCAATGTCTAAACGTAATCCTGGGATAATCTCAATCTCAACCCGTTTCGAGATAATCAATATTAATGACCCTTCAAATTATGAGAAGTTTAATTCTCTTGATTATGCAGTTATTGGTCCGGAAGATGTTTTAGCAAATGGTGTCTCCGATTTTCTAGAAAAAAAAGGTATTCCTGTTATTGGCCCAAGAAAAGCTTTAGCTCGTTTAGAATGGAGTAAAGGTTATGCAAGAGAACTTCTAACAAATTATAACATCCCAGGTAATCCCCAATATAAAATATGTAGAAATACTGATGATGTTAAAGAGTTTCTAAAACAACATACTGAAGTTGCAGTTAAACCAGACGTTCTAACTGGTGGGAAAGGTGTTAAACTTACAGGTGAACACCTGCACTCATACAATGATGTAGTAAATTATGCTGATGAATGTATAAGTCGTGATAGTCTAGTAGTTCTTGAAGAAAAACTAATTGGTAAAGAATTCACTCTTCAAGCTTTCGTAGATGGTAAACATGTTGAGGTAATGCCCATGGTTCGTGATTATAAACGGGCTTATGATGGTGATAAGGGTCCAAACACAGGTAGTATGGGAAGTTTCAGTTGCCCTAATCATCTCTTACCAGATATTCCAATTACTGCAGTTAAAAAAGGAGAAGAAATTATGAAAAAAACCATCGAGTCTCTGAATAAAAATGTTGGTGAATATAAAGGGTTTCTTTATGGAGGGTTCATGAATACTAGCAAAGGGGTATATTTGATCGAATATAATGTTAGGCTCGGAGATCCTGAAGCAATTAATGTCTTATCGATATTGAATACACCTTTCACAAAACTAACTGAAGAAATTATTGATGGAAGATTATCTAAACCTCATTTCAAAAATGAAGCAACTGTATGTGTATATCTTGTACCCGAAGGATATCCTTTGAACCCTAAAAAAGATCACACAATCAGTATTAAGGAACCAGCCTCATCAGAACTTTATTTCGCTTCAGTCTATACAGAAAATGGACTAATTAAAACTACAAGCAGTAGAGCAATAGCACTTTTGGCTAAAGGAGAATCCGTAAAATCTGCACGTAAACTAGTTTATTCTGATGTTAACAAAATTTCTGGCGACTTATTTTATAGAAGTGATATAGCTGCGGATTTCTAAATTTGAATAATACTATAAAAAACTAATAGGGGGAGATTTTACATCAACTTATTTATTCGGTGGATTTTTACTTATCAACCTCATATTTTTAGAAGGTGAATATATGAGTACTACCAAAGATGTTAGACTGGCACCCCTCGAAGCTATTCTTTATGCAATTGGTAAACCAATAAGTCTTACAAACATATGTGCTCACCTTAAACTTGCTGATGAGCTAGAAGCCTCTAATTTGATAAAAAAACTTGCAGAAATCTATGAAGTTGATGGAAGTCCCCTTGAGATAAAATTTTTAGCAGAAGAACGTGTAGTACTTCAACTAAAACCAGATTATTCGAAACAAGCTAAATTTAGTATGAAACCCCCCCTCACAACTGGCCCTCTTCGAACCCTTAGTTATATTGCTTATAATCAACCAGTCGAAAAAAAAGAAGTAGCAGATGCTAGAGGAAGCCAAGCTTACAAACATATTAAACAACTTGAGAGTATGAATTTAATAAACTCAGAAAAAACAGGTAAAGATACCATTTTAAGGACAACAGACGATTTCGCTGATTACCTTGGGTTAAGTAGAGATAGAAGTAATATGAAGAGACAGTTAAGTAGAATTTTTAAGAAATTAGAAGATGATTCGAAAAAGAAAAAAAAGTAAAGGATCTATAATCGGTCATCTTTTTATACTACAACGAATTTAATTGAACGACAGATATGAGTGATACAGGTATTAATGTGCAATTAATTGCGTTTTTTATTGGAATGATACCAAGTATTTATTTTGCTTACATGGTAATTAAAGGAATATATTATACATTAACTCAGTCTAAAGACGAAGATCTGTAAAATATATAGTACTATTTTTCCTAAATTACTTATTTTTAAAAGAAAGTTCATACAATATTTTTAATGTGATTCCATGAAGTATGAAATAAAATATAGTCCAAGTTATTCAATGTTAGTTGTCAATCTTGAAAATGGTGAAAAGATTACAGGAGAAGCTGGTGCTTTAACGTATATGACACCAACGATTGAAATTGTCACTCGAATGCGTGAAAAAAGCATTTTGGGTTCTTTAGCGACAACTTTTCTTGGTGGGCAAAGCTTCTTTGTAAATGATTATGTGGCTGCACTTGGAGCTGGGGAGGTTGCTTTAGTAGCAGCTCCTGTGGGTGATGTTAAACAATTATCTGTAACTCCTGATAGAGGGTATATTGTTCAAAAATCATCATACCTTGCTTCAACACAGCAAGTTGATTTAGATGTAAGGTGGGAAGGCTTCACTAGAGGAATATTTGGTCAAGGATTATTCATGATAAAAACCACTGGCGTTGGTGATCTCTTCATTAATACTTTTGGTGCAATAGACAAACATGATCTTAAGCCTGGTGAAGAATTGGTGGTGGATAACTTTCACTTAGTATGTTTTAGCGATCGATGTGACTATAAAGTTGAGAAATTTGGTGGTTGGAAAGAAACAATACTCAGTGGAGAAGGCTTAGTAACTAGAATAAGGGGACCAGGAGAGGTATATATTCAAACAAAGAATATTCGTGAATTTACTGAATGGTTATGGACATTAATAGGTCCACGAGTTCAAAATAGAAACCGTTCAAGATAATCTTTTAAATATTTTTTCATCTACTGTTTTCACAATTTCGTAAAGATCTTTAACCATGTTTTTACAGCCCGCTTCCATTAGTCTTTTTGCCCACTCATCGTTACGCCAATATCCAATGAAAGAGACCTTTGCTGATTCAGCTGTTTTCATATCTGTTGTTGTATCACCAACATAAAATACTGTATCAGGTGTAGCTCCTAATTCTTTTATAACGTCAAGAAGATGTCTTGGATCAGGTTTCGGATATGGCACATCGTCTCTTGCTAAAAGTTTATCAATGTATGAATAAATTCCAGTTTTTTCCATACTTTGAACAGCATATTCGTGACATCCTCGTGTTGCTATCCCAATTCCTAGTCCTCGATTTTTAATCTCTTTAAGAGTAACTTCAGAGTTTTTTATGGGTTTAGCGAGATGCACACCTTCAAGTTCCACAGAATTCATTACTGATTCGATTTTTTTCATTAAAACTGAGATTTTCTCTTTTGATATTCCTAATTCAATGAGTGCTTTTTCTCCTGCTTGGATTACTTGATATGTTCTTCTTCCTTCGTTTGGATTGTTAGGGGATACTCCCTCCGCAATGAGTAATTCTTGAACCATTTGTGACATTTTACCATAATTAATAGTTGAGTCAATAAGTGTACCATCCAGATCTAAAACAACTGCTTTGAGTTTCATATAGCGTTTCTGAAACGTCAAAGCTTAAGAAGTCTACGTTTTTTCCAATATCTTAAAATTCTATGCGATTAGTATCTGGTGGTGCTGGGCTGGTAGATCAGGGGTATGATCGCCTGACTTGCAATCAGGAGGTCGGGGGTTCAAATCCCTCCCAGTCCACTTAATATTTTTAATACAGAAATATATTGAGTAAAATTATTTTTAGGTCCATAATTTGTGAAATATTATATTGTTGTATTCCTCTTATTTCTTGATCTTTATGACTAAGGTTAATGAAGTGTACTTATGTGATATCTGCGGTAATAAAGTTAAGGTAATTGAATCAGGTGCTGGACAACTGGTTTGCTGCGGACAACCTATGAAGAAAGTATAAAAAAAGCTTCTTCTTACTAATACCTATTCTTTTCTTTTGTTACAATTGTTTTAGCGAGCATTGTAAATAGTCTTTGACTTTTTTCACCTAAGAATAACCAACCAATTATTAAATCTAAAGGTAGGAGAAACGCTTTACCGAATGCTTGAATTAATGATTGAGTAATGTCAATGGCTCCTCCTTCAAGGTTTGTCACTCTAATTTTCATTACCATTTTTCCTATACTTTGACCATATTCGTAATCCATGAATGCAAAATATATGAATTGGAATAAATTATCGAAGCCAAAATCTGACCAAGGAATGTATCTTGGTATACCTACATATCCTCCTATGAAAAAGCTTGGCAAAATAATTATCGCTTTTAATACTCCAATAACAATTCCTACTAAAATCATGTCAATAATGAAAGCAATTATTCTGTCTCCCCAACTAGCCAAATCAATGACTTTAGAACCAGAGAAACTCGTTGTATTTGTAACCGGAGCACCACAATGCTGGCAAAAAGCAGCATCTTCCAAAAGTTCAGCACCACATTTCTCACATCTAACCATGCAATATCCTTCCTAATACTAAAAGAAAAAGAAATGCTCCTTATAATCTTAACGAGTTAACATAATAATTAATACTTTTTATTTTTATGTAGAATTTTAAAAATTTTTTACATAAATTTAAATAAAAATCTATATTAAACTTGGTAAAAACTGTTTAAAACATATTAAGTAATTTTATATTATTTCAGAAATTAATTCTACTTCTACTGCACATACTTTGTATTCTGGTATACGTGCTTCTGGATCTATAGCTATATTTGTAAGAATGTTTGCAGCTGCTTCAGAGAAGTGGAATGGGATAAAAACCACACCCGGTAGTATTCCTGATGTTATGTTGGATTTAACAATAATTCCTCCTCTTCTACTTCTAACTCTAACTAAACTGTTTTCGGTTATCCCTCGTTCTTTTGCATCAACTGGATTAATTTCTATGAATGCTGTGTTACCTTGTTTTACTAATGTTGGTGAACGACGTGTCATTGTGCCAGTATGCCAATGATTTAGAACTCTTCCAGTAGTTAATATTAATGGAAATTCTCTATCAGGTTCCTCGGAGGGGGGTCTATAATTAACTATATGAAATTTGCCTTTACCATTAATGAAATGACTATTATGCAATATTGGTGTACCAGCGTGATTAATGTTGTTAACAGGCCAACGTAAATCTCCGTTTTCAAGCCTTTTATGACTGACACCAGCATATATTGGGGTTACTCGAGCAATTTCATCCATTATCTCAGATGTCGACCCATACACCATATTGTATCCAAGCCTATTGCTCAATTGCTGTATCATCCACCAATCAGGTTTTGAATCGCCTATAGGTTCGATACCTTTTCTCAAAAGCTGTATTCTTCTATCAGTTGCTGTGAATGTTCCATCTTTTTCTGCGAAACTTGCTGCAGGTAAAACTACATCAGCAAGCTTAGCAGTCTCGCTCATAAAAAGTTCTGAAACAACCAAAAAATCGAGTCTCTGCAACTGTGCTTTAACATGATTACTGTCAGGATCAGACATTACTGGATTTTCACCAATAATGAACATTACTTTTACTTTATCTCCCGCTCCCTGAATTTTATCTAGTAAGGTTAGTCCTGGCTCTCTTGAAAGTGATACTCCCCATTCAGCCTCAAGTCTATTAATTGCTTCTTGGTCTGTTAATTTTTTATATCCCGGAAGAAAATCTGGAAGAGCACCAACATCACATGCTCCTTGAACGTTATTTTGTCCTCGTAACGGATTTACTCCTGAACCAGGTTTCCCAATATTTCCAGTAAGCATAGCTAGATTAGCAATAGAAATAACATTATTTACTCCTGTAATATGCTGTGTTATACCCATTGAAAAGAAAGTTGAAGCTTTTCCAGAAGCATAAAGTCTCCCAGCTGCTTTAATTTCATCTGATGAGACGCCAGTTATTTTTTCTACTATTTCAGGAGAATAATTTTTAATGTTATCTTTAAAGGCTTCAAATCCTTCAGTTCGTGAAGATATGAATTCTTTATCTTCTAATCCTTCTTCAAAAATAATATACATTAAACCGTTTAAGAGAGCTATATCTGTTCCTGGTCTATGGCGTAAATGCTGCGTTGCATAAACTGTTAAAGGTATATTCCTTGGATCTGCTACAATTAGTTTTGCACCTTTTTTTACTGCTCTAATAATTCTTCTTGATAGCAGTGGATGCTGCTCTGTTGTATTGGATCCTATAACAAAAATTACTTCAGCTTCTTCAATGTCTTCTTGGCTATTAGTCATTGCTCCACTACCGAAGCTCTTCATTAATCCCGTTACAGTACTTGAGTGGCATAGCCTAGCACAATGATCAATATTGTTTGACCCAATTACAGCTCTTACGAACTTTTGTATAAGATAATTCTCCTCATTAGTTGCCTTAGCTGAAGCAAGAACAGCAATAGAATTTGAGTCAAACCGTTCTTTTGCTTCAAAAATTTTTGATGACACTAGATCTAAAGCTTCTTCCCAAGAAGCTTCTTTAAAGCGATTTCCATGCTTAATTAACGGCTTAGTAAGTCTATCTTTATGATGGATAAATTCATTGATACTCCATCCTTTAATACATAATTTGCCATCACCTGGTCCCGACTCGCATGGCTGTATTCCCGTCACTTTCCCATTTCTTATGAGCAAGTATATGTTACAGCCTACTCCACAGTACGGACAGATTGTAGCAATCTTCTCTCCATGCCAGGCACTGAACCTTCCAGAACCCCATCGTCCAAAAGTTTTTTTTGCTACAGATTGATATACATCACTAATCTGGGTTTTTTCTCCTGAGATGAATGGTTGAATTAATCCATGTTTCAAAGCTTCTGCTTTAGCAACATCAATAAAATTTACTGGAGAAACATCATAGGGGCACAGATCCTCGCATCTTCTACAAGAAATGCACCTCCAAATGTTTGGATTAGCAGCAGGGAAATCTGATTCTAGACAATTATACACAAAAGTATATGTTGGAGAAAATTTTCCACGTTGAGCTGGGCAACCATATTTCGTTACACAACATACTCCACATTTTAAACAAATTTCGGGACTTTTATTTATACCATATTCTTTGTATTCCCTTGGGTATTTCGCAATAATTGGCAAATGGAACCGCGTTAAGGCTGTTGAAGTTGTGTATAACCTTTTCTAAAAAAAATTGAGACTCATAAAAATAATAATTATTTAAACTTTACATATTGATTATGAATTTCATATATTTTGATTATTAATTATTTCTATAGTTTTTTTAACAGCCCAGTCTACGTAGTCTCCACAATGAGTTAATCCCTGCTCATTTAATTCAGTAAAACGTTTGAATCTTTCATCAGGTGTACACCCTTCACAACTTAAAAGTCCTCTGCATGTGATATATCCCCAATGTTCTCTGAAAGATAGTAAAAACTCTTGAGTTAGTTTTTTCTCTTTTAGTCTCATGTCTTCATAAATTTGTTGAGGTTCAGAACCATCTGTACCATATATTAAAGCAATAGCCATAGCAGCTGCTGAAGCTGCTCCACACATATCACCCCAGCCAGCTATACCCCCACCAAAGTTACTAGCTATTTTTAAAATATCTTTATTAAATCCAGGAAGTTGATGTTTATAATTAATTTTAATAAGTGTGCTTTCACAGCAGTTCCTTCTTAGTCTCCCTTCATATATCATGATTTTTATTGCTTAGAATTATTAGAAAAATGTATTGAATTTTTATAATATATTTCATTAAATAGTAAATAGAATTACGTATGTTACCTAAAAGGCGAACACTTGAACTTAGCAATGATCTATTGAAAGGTGCTATTGATATTCATGTACATGCAGGTCCTCATATCTTTAGTAGTCCAAGGAGAGTTGATCCTATTGAAGCAGCATTAAGTGCGCGAGAAGCTGGTATGCAAGCTATCGTCTTTATGGATGTTTTTAAAATGAGTAATGGCACATCATGGCTAGTAAATAAAGCAGTCACAAACTTTCAAACCTATGGTGGAATTATTCTAAATACTGTATATGGTGGACTTAATCCTAGAGCTGTTAAAACTGCGTTAAGTTATGGTGATGGAGCTAA